>CADBTD010000327.1 GCA_902797535.1 uncultured Ruminococcus sp.
CGTGACTTCTGCGGCATGACCGAACAGGACGCAAAAGAGGCCGTAAGGCTTTACCGTGAAAGATATGCCGATGTGGGTCTGTTTGAAAACGCTGTCTACAGCGGTGTCCCCGAAATGCTCGAAAGGCTCCGTGGTGCAGGCTTCCGCATGGCGGTGGCTACCAGCAAGCCCGAGGTCTTTGCGGTAAGGATACTTGATAAGTTCGGTCTTTCCCGATACTTCGATTTCATCGGGGGCGGTGAACTCAACGGCGTCAGGAACGACAAACATGAGGTCATAGAGTATGTGCTGGAAAACCTCGGCAGCCCCGACAGGGATACGGTGCTTATGATAGGTGACCGCAGTCACGATGTCATAGGCGCACATAAGTCGGGCATCAGATGCCTGGGCGCTTTGTGGGGCTACGGCAGCCGTGAAGAGCTTTCGGGCTGCGGTATAAAATATATGGCAGAGCTTCCCGCCGATGCAGCCGAAATGCTCGCAGGCGGAAACATGAAACAGCAATAAAGCAGATAATATAATATACACATTCCGGAGGGATATAGAATGTTTGACAGCATAAATGAGGAATGTGGGGTGTTCGGCATTTTTGCCGACAAGACCTGTGATGTGGCAGCGCAGACGTATGTGGGATTGTATGCGCTCCAGCACCGCGGCCAGGAAAGCTGCGGCATCGTGGTCAATGATGACGGATTGTTCAGGTATCACAAGGATATGGGTCTTGTGAACCGTGTCTTCGACAAGGATACGCTCGGCGCTCTCGGAACGGGCAATATGGCGATAGGCCATGTGCGGTATTCCACAACGGGCGGCAACAACGCCGTAAACGCACAGCCGCTGGTAGTGCGTCACGGAAAGGGTCCTCTTGCGATAGCACATAACGGCAATCTTACCAATGCGCGTGAAATGCGTGCATATTACGAAAACAAGGGCATGATCTTTCACAGCACCAACGACACCGAGGTCATATCCTATGCAATAACCGAGGAACGTCTGCTGTGCGGTTCTATCGAGATGGCGGTCGAGCGCATGATGTCACGCATCAAAGGCGCATATTCGCTGGTCATCATGTCACCTAAAAAGCTGATAGCCGCCCGTGATCCCAACGGTTTCAGACCGCTCAGTCTCGGCCGCCTCGGTGAAAGCTGGGTGGTCGCAAGCGAGACCTGCGCTTTTGACAGCATAGGCGCAGTCTTTGAGCGTGACATAAAGCCGGGCGAGATAGTCATTATCGACGAAACAGGACTTCGCACTATTGAAACACACTGCGGCGGACAAAGCCATATGTGCGTGTTTGAGTATGTTTACTTTGCAAGACCCGATTCTGTCATCGAAGGTGCGGGAGTGCATGACGCAAGGCTGCGTGCCGGAAAGTTCCTGTGGGAGGAACACCCCGTCGAAGCCGATATAGTCATAGGCGTCCCCGATTCGGGACTTGACGCCGCGCTGGGTTTTTCCCTTGCAAGCGGCATACCCTACGGCATAGGATTCATAAAGAACCGCTACATAGCAAGAACGTTCATCCAGCCGTCACAGGCTGAACGCACCAACTCGGTGAAGATAAAGCTGAATGCTATTTCAAGCACCGTCAAGGGCAAGCGGGTCGTCATGATAGATGATTCCATAGTGAGAGGCACTACCTCCGCAAGGATAGTCAATCTTCTGCGTGAGGCGGGAGCAGCCGAGGTACACGTCAGGATCTCAAGTCCGCCCTTCGTGTCCCCCTGTTATTTCGGAACGGATATCGACAGCAAGGAAAACCTTATCGCCTGTAAGATGACAGTCCCCGAGATATGCAGCTTCATAGGCGCTGACAGTCTCGGATATCTCAGCATCGACGGCGTGAAACGCATAGCAGAGGGCGCAGGCTGCGGCTTCTGTACAGGCTGCTTTGACGGTCAGTACCCGATAGATGTTCCCGAGAATATGCCCAAGGATAAATTTGAGTACAAAATTTCGGACTACAAAGAGTAAACCGAGTTTTTCGGTCAGATAACGAAAGGAATAGGAACTATGAAGAGTTTTTCTGAAAGCTACAAGGAAGCAGGCGTTGACGTAACAGCAGGATACAGATCCGTTGAGCTTATGAAGCAGTATGTAGCCCGCACAATGAATGCAGGCTGTATAAGCGGCATAGGCGGCTTCGGCGGCCTGTATGAGCTTGACCTCACAGGCATAAACAAGCCTGTGCTCGTGTCGGGCACCGACGGCGTCGGCACAAAGATCAAGATCGCATTTCTTATGGACAAGCACGACACAGTCGGCATCGACTGCGTTGCTATGTGCGTAAACGATATAATCTGCTGCGGCGCAAAGCCCCAGTTCTTCCTTGATTATATCGCCTGCGGAAAGAACATCCCCGAAAAGATCGCTGAGATAGTATCGGGCGTTGCAGAAGGCTGCGTTCAGGCAGGCTGCGCACTTATCGGCGGCGAGACAGCAGAGCATCCGGGTCTTATGCCCGAGGACGAGTACGACCTCGCAGGCTTCTCGGTAGGTATCGCAGACAAGGATAAGCTCATCAAGCCCGACACCCAGAAGGCAGGCGACGTTATGATCGCTATCGCTTCAAGCGGTGTACATTCCAACGGCTTCTCCCTCGTAAGAAAGGTGTTCACCGTTAACGAGCAGAACCTCGCAAGACATAATTCCGACCTCGGCGCACCCCTCGGAAGCGTTCTCCTCACCCCGACAAGGATCTACGTCAAGGCGGTCATGAGCCTTATAGATGCAGTCAAGGTAAAGAGCATTTCACACATCACAGGCGGCGGCTTCTATGAGAATATCCCGAGATCGCTCCCCAAGGGTCTTTCCGCAAAGATCGAGCGCAGCGCAGTACAGGTGCTCCCCATATTCAACGTTATCATGGAAACAGGCAAGATCCCCGAGAGAGATATGTTCAACACCTTCAACATGGGTGTCGGCATGACCGTTGTAGTTGACAAGAACGATGCCGACAAGGCTATCGAAACTCTCAAGGCAGCAGGAGAGAACGCATATGTTCTCGGTGAACTCGTTGAAAGTGACGAGGGCGTTATCATCTGCTGATAAAAAGGGGTGCTGAGTTTATGACTTCTGCTGATTTCAGGGACATGAGCATGGGCTTTTACGAGACTGACGAGCGTGTTCCGCTGTGGGGAAGGAAAGTTCGTTTTGCCATATATGTTGAAAGAAAACTGCTGGGCGAGGAGAGCGACAGGCTGTTTGATGAATTAGCCGAAGGACCTCGCCGCAGATATGAGAACGATGAGATAACTCTTGACGAATACGAGCAGATAATGGACGGCTTTGATATTCCCGAGGGTCTGCCCGAAAGGACAGTGACTGCGGCTCTTAAAATAATGGAACTTGCGGAAAAGTCACGTCCCGAAGTCGCACGTTCAATGATAAAAGGCGGCATGGCAGAGCTTGCGGGCGACTGGGAAAGTCAGGGGGCTGATGAAGAAGTTGAAGTCACTGATGAGGAATTCTCAGCAAGCTTTTATCCTGTTGACATCACGGTGGAGTTCCAAAAGTCGCTCGACAAGCCTGATTATGTGTACTTAGAACTGTGCTGTGA
>CADBTD010000328.1 GCA_902797535.1 uncultured Ruminococcus sp.
CCTATCGCTGAGGGACCTACCATACAGAAAGCATCACTTCGGTCACTCAGCAATGGCACCACACTTGATAAAATATTTGATACAGTAGCGAATATCCGAAAGAAAAGCGACAAACCACTGCTTCTTATGATGTATATAAACACTATATTCAAATATGGTGTAGAAAAATTCTTCAGGAATTGCAGCGAAAGACAGATCGACGGAGTAATAGTTCCCGACCTGCCGTTTGAAGAACGTGACGAAATAAGCGATATGGCCGATAAATATGGTGTTTATCCCATAAATCTTGTTGCACCGACATCATCTGACAGAGTAAGTATGATCGCAAAGGAGTCAAAAGGATTTCTTTATGTTGTATCATCTCTTGGTGTTACCGGAACACGCTCTGATATAAAGACAGATTTTGACAAATTGCTCGCACCACTTAAAGAACACAGCACTGTACCATACTGCATCGGATTCGGTATTTCTTCCCCTGAAATGGCAGAAAAAATGGCCGACCATGCTGACGGAGTCATAGTTGGCAGTGCCATCGTAAATAAGATAGCCGAAAACGGCAAAAATTCAGCAGTACCAGTAGGTAAATTTGTAAAAGAACTGAAGAGACCGCTTTGTGCCTGCTGAATACAAACATAACCTGTCAAGACCGCTTTTTATGGGCGGTCTTTTGCGTTAATATATTTATATACTGTAAAAAGTCAACATACTTGCTTGACTGAAAATAGTATTTATGATATAATCAAAAAAAGAAAGGAGTACTGACATGAGCAGGATATATATAGTTGAAGATGATATCACACTCAGAAATGAGCTGAAAGAACTACTTGAAAATTCAGGATATGATGCTGATGCCCTTGAAGACTTTGAACACTCGAAGGAAAAAATACTTGCATCTGATGCAGACCTGCTTCTTCTTGATATCAATATCCCGCATCTTAATGGTCAGATGCTTCTTCGTGAGATACGCAAAAGCTCAGATATGCCTGTAATAATGGTCACAAGCCGATCAAGTGAATCAGATGAAGTACTTTCTATGAGCTATGGTGCTGATGATTATATAACAAAGCCATATAATCCGACGATACTGCTGCTCAGGATATCAGCAATACTCAAAAGATCTCAGCGCAATGATACTACACTCTCATATATGGGACTGAATGTTGACCCTGCCAAAGGATGTATCTCAAACAGCAGTACAGAGATAGTTCTGACCAAGAACGAAATGATAATATTCAGACATATGCTTGATAACAGAGGCAATATCGTTACAAGAGATGAACTTATGACCGAATTGTGGGATAACGAAGAATTCGTCAACGACAATGCCCTGACAGTGAATATAAGCAGACTCAGGACAAAACTTGCTGATGCAGGTCTTGAAAACGTGATAGAAACAAGAAAGAAACAGGGGTATATACTTAAATGAAAATTTCTGATTTTATAAAAGACAGAGTACATACATATTTAGCCGCATTGATATGCCTATCAATGTCGGCTGTTTTTCTCAGAGCATTTAAAGCTCCGCTGACAATGTCTCTTATACTCGTTACTATCGGGGTCATTACATTTCTTTTCAGTGAATTATGGGATTTTTACAGAAAGAAAAACTTTTATAACACTCTGACTTCACAGCTTGATATGCTTGACCGGAAGTACCTTATAAGTGAGCTTATCGAACGTCCTGACTTTTATGAGGGAGGCTTGATCTACGATACACTGTATGAAACCAATAAATCAATGTGTGACAGGATATACCAGCACAATAAAAAAAGCAAGGAACTCAGAGAGTATATCGAAATGTGGGTACATGAAGTAAAACTGCCTGTGGCAAGTCTTCAGCTTATGATGCACAATCATCATGACGAACTGAGCATAAAAGCTGCTGAACAGATAAGACGAATTGACTCTTATACCGATCAGGTTCTGTATTATGCACGTTCTGAATATGCTGAAAAGGACTATCTGATAAACGAGGTCTCTCTTAACAGAGCCTTTGCCAATACAGCTGTCAAATACCGTGAGGATATCTTGCAGAATGACATTGAACTTGAAACAGATGGCCTTGATGTTAATGTCATGACAGACAGCAAATGGCTTGAATACATATTCAGTCAGTTTCTTGCAAACAGCATTAAATACAGATCATCCGAGCGTCAGTCAATAATAAACATATCAGCAGAAAACCGGGAAAAAAGTATACTGCTGATATTCCGTGACAATGGGATAGGGATACCTCAAAAGGATCAGCCCCATATATTCGATAAGACATTCACGGGAGAGAACGGCAGAGTTCATGCAAAATCAACGGGTATGGGACTGTATATAGTTAAAAATCTTTGTGAAAAGCTGGGACACAGTATAGAAGTATCATCAGAGAAAAACAAGTATACCGAATTCAGGATAACCTTTCCCAAAAACGATTTTTACAGAATGTAACCTTACAAAATTGTAATACAGCGAAAGGTTAAAAGCAGGACATGATGCCTTTCATATGATATAATAATATCAGAAAGGGGCGGATGTCATGGAAGGGAAAACAAAGATCAGCCTGTGCAGTGTGAGAGCAAAAAGGATCATAAAGAGATCAGCTGCTTTTATCGGCTGTATAATAGCCATGCCTGTAATTTTGATCATATTTATAAAAACATTGCTCAACAGGTCTGTACAGATGCAGTACACAGGAGCTGCGGGCATTTTTCTTATGCTGATATCTGCAGCATTTTATTTATTCACAGATCACATAAGTGATAATAGATGATCTTTCAGGGAAAGAGGAGAACAAAATGGAATTATTGAAGATCGAACACATCGAAAAGTACTACGGAAGCCGTTCAAGCCTTACAAAAGCTGTTGATGACATATCATTCAATGTTAACAACGGTGAATTCGTTGCTATCATGGGTGCATCAGGCAGCGGCAAGACCACTCTGCTCAACTGTATCTCAACTATTGACAAAGTGACTGCCGGACATATATATCTTGAAGACCGGGATATAACAAAGCTGAAAGGCAAACAGCTGAACACCTTCCGAAGGGATAATCTTGGATTTATATTCCAGGACTTCAACCTTCTCGACACGCTTACAGCTTATGAAAACATAGCACTTGCACTATCTATAAAAAAGGTGCCTGCAAAAGAAATAGCGAGCAAGGTAAACGCCGCAGCGGAAAAACTCGGGATCACCGAAGTCCTGAACAAATATCCGTATCAGATGTCTGGAGGACAGAAGCAGAGAGTAGCTTCAGCAAGAGCGATAATTACCGAGCCAAAGCTTATACTTGCTGATGAACCTACAGGAGCACTTGATTCAAAGTCAGCTAAAATGCTTCTCACCTGTCTTTCGGTACTGAACACCGAGCAGGATGCAACTATAATGATGGTCACTCACGATTCCTTCTCTGCAAGTTATGCACAGCGAGTTATTTTCATTAAGGACGGCAAAATATTCAGTGAGATAAACAAAGGTGATCAGTCACGCAAGGAATTCTTCAACAAGATCATTGATGTTATCACTCTGCTCGGAGGTGACGTGAGCGATGCTGTTTAAACTGTCTCTGAGCAATATAAAAAAAAGCCTTCGTGATTACGCAGTATACTTTTTCACCATACTTATAGGTGTTTCTGTATTCTATATATTCAATTCACTTGATTCGCAGACTGCATTCATAACTGCCGCATCAGATTCACGCAGCATTATCGAACTAATGATAACTATCATGAATATACTCAGTGTATTCGTTGCAGTTGTACTTGGTCTGCTGCTTGTATATGCAAACAGATTCCTTATGAAACGCCGAAGCAAAGAATTTGCTGTATATATGATGCTTGGAATGAGCAAAGGACAGATAACATCGATACTTGTTGTTGAAACTGTTATAATAGGTATGACCTCACTCATTACAGGTCTTATCTGCGGAATAGGTCTTTCTCAGCTTACAAGCGCACTTGTGGGAAATATGTTTGAGGCAGATATGTCAAAGTACAGTTTTACCGTTTCTACATCTGCGATCATCAAGACTATCATTTATTTCGGTATAATGTATCTGATAGTAATGATATTCAACGCGCTGACACTCGGAAAGACAAAGCTTATAAATCTGCTTCAGTTCGGAAAGCGCAGTGAAAAAACAAAAATGAAGAACCCTGTGCTTTGCATAATAGTGTTCATCATCGGCGTATGCGGACTTGCGTATGCATATCATTCGATCGACAGGATCTTTGACCATAAACTAAACTTTTTAGCTGTTCTCATTGCAATAGGCTCAATTTGCACATTTCTGATCTTCTGGTCTGTATCCGGAATGCTGTTAAGACTTATAATGTCAATGAAAAAGACCTACTTTGCAGGACTCAACAGCTTCACATTCAGACAGCTTTCCAGCAAGATCAATACAATGGTAATGTCAATGACAGTTATCTGCCTTATGCTTTTTGTCACCATATGCATGATATCATCCGCATTCTCTATCAGGAACTCAATGAACAGCACTCTCAACACCAACTGCCCTGCTGATATACAGATAGCCTGTGATATAGATGCAAAGGAAGAAAATGCTTATCATCTCACAGATTACTGTGAGAGCAAAGGATTTGATATCAGCAAATATACCAAGGAACTTTGCATACTTACAACATATCACGATATAAACTTCAAAACCGCAACATTTGCGGCAAATGAAGATGATTCAAGTATGTTAAAAAGCTTATCCGATAATCCTGAAGAACTGGTGCCGCTGAGCAAGTATAATGAGCTTATGAGATTATACGGCAAAAAAGAAGAAACTCTTGAAAAGGATCAGTTTATTCTTTGCTGTGACTACTCTCAGATCAAGGCAAGCAGAGATCATATACTTTCACAAAACAAAAAGATAGATCTCTTCGGCAGCGAGCTTACTTCAAAATACGATATGTGCGATTCCGAAGGATTTATAATCCTTTCATCTCAGCATATCAATTTCGGATTCTTTGTAGTTCCCGATGAACTGATAGAAAAAAATATAGATAAAGCGTATATAAGCAGCGAATATATAACCGGAAAATACGGGACTAAGAATAAAAATGAATGCAAAAAGATCCACGAGAAGCTGCGGGACGATTACAATAAGAATATCTATCCATATAACGACGATTTCTTTGTGATGTATAATTCAAAAGTTGATATCGCAAATTCGACCGTAGGGCTTGCCGTACTGGTAACATTTATCGGCCTTTATGTTGGTCTTGTTTTCCTTATAGCCTGCGGCGCTGTACTTTCACTCAAGGAACTCAGTGAAAGCGCTGACAGCATCACACGTTATGATATGCTCAGAAAGATCGGCGTTGAAGAAAAAGATATTTCAAGATCACTGTTTGCACAGACCGGTCTGTTCTTTGCACTTCCTATGGTACTTGCTGTCATTCATTCGATCTTCGGAATGAGATTTTCCAAGATGATACTTCAGTCTATGGGTGCCGACACTATGCTGAGTTCTGCATGGATGACATCCTGTATACTTCTTGCGATATATGGAGGATATTTCATCATAACCTATCTTTGCAGCAAAAATATAATCAGATCAAATAAATAACTGACTAAACGCACTTAAAGCCCGTAAGACCATCCGCCTTACGGGCTTTGTCAGTGTATCAGCTGTCTTCTTTATCGATATGTTCAAGGAGCTGTATAAATTCAGCTTTGGGTATGGGCTTTGAAAAGAAATAACCCTGAAGATAATCAACAGAAAGATCATCAAGAAGCTGTATCTGCTTTTCAGTCTCGACTCCTTCCACAAGTATCTCACGCTTCATCTGACGTATCATGCGTATACTGTTCTCAAGAATTATCCTGCCCAATTCGGTATCTTCAGCACTCCACAGAATACTTTTATCAATTTTTACCACGTCAAAATCAAGTGAAAAAATAGCCTCCATATTCGAGTATCCTGTGCCGTAATCATCCATAGAGAATCTGAAACCGTCTTCTTTCAAAGCAGTCACAACATTGCTTAAAAGCTGATAATCACTTGCAGCAACAGATTCGGTTATCTCAAAGTTTATAAGATTCTTATCGATCTCATACTGTTCTGCAATAGTGTTTATATGAGAAACAAATCCGGGGCGCATACATTGTATTACAGAAAGATTCACATTTATACAGTCCATACCATGTTTCTGAGGGATACCGCTCTTTAAAAAGGCACATACTTCATGAAGTACGAAATCATCTATCCTGTCTATCATACCCATCTGTTCAGCTATGGGAATAAACTCATCGGGATAAACATTGCCTATGACCTTATCATGAAGTCTTACAAGCGCCTCAGCACCATGAAGCTTCTGCCCGATACGGTGATAGGTTGGCTGATAATACACCTCAAAAAGACCGTTTTTCAATCCCCGGGTAACGGCATTTTCAACAGCCTCACGCCTTAGCAGATAGTCAAGATCACTGCCCACAAGAATCTTTTTATCATTATTTGAAGGCAGAGGACTGTCTATCATGTAAAGTGCATCAGCAGCGCTTGTTATCCTTTCAGGCACTTCGGCTACAAGAAAGATCGCATTGAGAAGTACTTCTCCTCCGCCGTATATCCATGGCTGCTCAAAACGTGCTTTCATTTTTTCGGCAGTCTTTTCAGCCCTGTCAAGGTCACAGTCCGTCAACGCAAGCATAAAAGCTCCCGAATTCGCTTTATAAAGATAATATCTCGGAAGTATAGTCTTAAGATAATCAGAAACAAGGACCGATATAACATCAGTATTCTCTGAGCCCGCCGCTTTTCTGACTATATCGGCGTTGGTTATCCTTATTCCTATTATGTAAAGCTGCCGTTTATTTATGATATAGGTATTTATGTCATTCTGAAGAGCCTTGCGGTTGTACAGTCCTGTTTCGGCATCGATAAGTTCATCCTCGCTCTCGATAGAAAGCATGACTCCAAAAAGTGCAAGTGCTTCAGCAAAAAGCTCACATTTGATATTAATAAAGAAAAGCTGTATCGCAACACCTATCATTACCACGCAGAAAAAATATAGAAGGGCGATCTTACGCTTTTGCGTAAGTGCTTTCCAGGAATACATGAGCATTGCAAGGGCAAGCACAAGATACAGCAATCCTGTTATATATATCGATGCTTCGCCCCAACTGCGTGTAAAATTATAATTATCATCAAAATAATATGCCCAGTGAAGAAACGGGTTCAAAACAAAAATAAGTTCACATAGAATAAACGGAAAAGCATATAGATTCAGTATTTTCCTCTTTAATATGCTCGAACCGCAGACAATGGACACATACATAAAAAACATGGGGCACAAAGCAGCATGAAGAATAAAATAAAGAAAAACCATAGTCTGCATCAGCAATCGGCAAAATGCAGATGTATTTTTCAGCGGTTCGGCAAACTCGGAAACTATCAGCGTAAGTGCATTTAAAGCTACTGTACCCACGATAACTATATATACTTTATTCTGCAGCTTATCTGTACGCTGCTGAACATATGTAAAGAGCAGACACGATATACATATCACGACTGCAGCCATATAAAAAGCTATAACAAATACATTTTCCACAGTCAAAGCAATTCACCTGCCTTCCGGATCAAGGCTGTCCTCATTAATTGCTATTATAACATAAATTGTCAAATTTGTCAATATAATTTTAACATTATGACCTATTTTATGTAAAAAACATCCTGTACCTATCTAAGTACAGGATGAAAAAATCAAATATCTGACGTGCTGTCAAGCGATGACATATTCTTCATTTCACGCATAATGAATATCATAACTGTGATAAATGCGAGCAGATCAGCAGCCGGTGCAGAATAAAGAATGCCCTTTATGCCCATGAAGAAAGGCATTATGAGCAGAAGCGGGATAAGGAAGAAAACCTGTCTTGTCAGAGATAGAAATGCGCCCTTCACAGGCTTTCCTATTGCTGCAAAGAAATTTGAGGATATCATCTGTATTCCCGACAGCGGCAGGAAAAGCAGATATGTTCTCATAAAGCTGACTGAGAATTTGTAATACAACTCGATGTCAGTTCCTCCGTCGCCTTTTCCGAATAACGAAAGCACCTGACGCGGAAATATCTGAAATACCAACAGGCCAAGTATCGTAATAACAAGCTCTGATGCAATAACAAGCTTGTATGTAGATCTCACACGGTCATATTTCTTTGCACCATAGTTAAAACCTACTATTGGCTGCATAGCCTGATTAAAACCGATAACTACAGCAAGGATTATAGAGTTTACCTTCATAACGATCCCGCTGCCGGATAAAGGAATGTCCGCACCATATTCGGAAAGCTTTCCATAATGTACCAGCGAAAGATTCATGACTATCTGCACAAGGGTAAGTGCGACCTGTGTGAGTCCATTGCTCATACCCATGACCGCAGTTTTCTTTATTTCCTTAAAACTTAGCTTTATATGCCGTCTTTCAAGCTTTATACGCTTTAACCTTCTCAAATACATAACAGCATTGATACATGAAAACAGCTGACCTATCACAGTTGCCCATGCAGCACCGGCTATTCCCCAGTGAAATACAAAAATGAATACCGGATCAAGGATCGTATTAATAACTGCACCTATCATCATAGATGTCATAGAATAAAGCGGACTTCCGTCTGCACGGGCAAGATTGCTCAGACCGTTCATTACTATAAGAAGCGGCATACCGAACACGGTTATCCGTGTATAGCTGAGTGCATAGTCAAAATTATTGTCAGTTGCACCGAATGCCCACAGCATAGGCTTCAGGAAAGTCTGTACTATGATAACATAGCAAAGACCAAAAACGATCATCATGCAGATCCCATTTCCAACTGCAGCGGCAGCTTTCTCCTCTTCTTTTCTGCCAAGATAAAGAGAGAACCTCGAAGCTGTACCTATACCTATCATCAGAGTTATAGCCATACATATTGTTGTCAATGGAAAGGCTACATTGGTCGCACCATTGGCAAGGTAACCTACTCCCCTGCCTATGAAGATCTGATCGACAACATTGTAAAGAGAGCTTACAAGCATTGCAATAACACTCGGCAAAGCAAAACTTGTGAACAACTCAGATATTTTTTTATAGCCTAATGGATTTTCAGCTCTTTTTTGTTCCATTTATTTTTCACCAACGACCATATAAATATTATTATCACTGCGCTCCTTGCCAAAATGCAGATCATCAAGTTCGCTTGGATCAAACGAACTGTAAACATCAGCTGCAAGCAGTATAACAAAGCCTAACAGAACAGCAATTATCGAAAACATAGCGATCCCGATCTTCTTTTTGCCTTTACCGTCAAACAGCTCAGCGCCCTTATCTGCATAACCGTTCATTACAGCTGATACCTTAGCATTACCGAATATCAGACAGATAAGGATGGTCAGCACGATGGCGATCGACACTTTGACAGGTTCTTTAAA
>CADBTD010000329.1 GCA_902797535.1 uncultured Ruminococcus sp.
GGTATCATCCAGGGCATAGGCTCGAGGGTGAAAAATGTATTTGAGGGGGATGCACGGTCGATTATTTCCTGAACAGTTCTGACGGTGGTTCTCCACGCTTCATCGGAAAAATTAGCTTTATAGTGGCCGTCCCAGCGTTCTCCGAAAGCGCCTGCGACGTTCACAGCGCATCTTGCACCCAGAAAGTCTGCAAGCCGGAGCTGTTCAACGCAGTAGTCGATATTTTTCCTGCGTTCTGTTTCATCTGCGGCGACGGCATTACGCCATATACCCACCTCAGCTATCATCAGGCCTTTGTTTTCTGCGGCCGACTTATAGGACAGTATCCTGTTTTCATCTTCATCGGACTGAACGGGGAACACAACTGCGGAACAGCCGAGCTTCACCTGATTTTCAGCCCATTCTTCGGGGGAAGAGTGAGCTAAGGGGGATGATGTACCGAGTCTCATAAAAAGCGCTCCTTTCGGTATCAAAATTTGACTATAGTTATACTATATAAGTCTATTATAACGATTTAGGGTGTTTTTGGCAATAGAAATAATAAACATCACAGAATTTTTACATTTTACGGACAAAAAAAGACTGCACAGTAAAATACTGTGCAGTCTGTATTTTGCAATTTAGCTTTTAAGCAGAAATTACTTGAGCTCTACAGTAGCGCCCTCTGCCTCGAGCTGAGCCTTAAGCTCTTCAGCCTCTGCCTTAGAAACGCCTTCCTTGATAGCCTTAGGAGCCTCTTCAACGAGAGCCTTAGCTTCCTTAAGTCCGAGACCGGTGATGTTCTTAACAGCCTTGATAACGTTCATCTTGCTGTCGCCGAAGGAAGCAAGGATTACGTCGAACTCAGTCTTCTCAGCCTCAGCAGCGCCAGCAGCTGCACCAGCAGCAGGACCTGCAGCGATTGCAGCGGTAACGCCGAACTCTTCCTGGATAGCGTCTACAAGCTCAGAAAGCTCGAGAACGGTCATATTCTTTACTTCTTCAAGAATGTTAGTGATCTTTTCAGATGCCATGATAATTTACTCCTTTATTAATTATTTCCGCCATAGTAGTGCGGTAAGTCATGCGGCCTTTATCATGCCGCGCGTACAGTCATAAGACTTATGCTGCGCCTTCCTCCGACTTCTTGTCTGCAACAGCCTTGATAGTTGCTGCGAGCTTGGTAAGAGGTCCCTGAAGGGAACCGAGCAGCTGTGCAAGAAGAGTCTCCTTGCCGGGGATCTTGGACAGAGCAACAACGCCTGCCTGATCGTAGATAGTTGTTCCGATGAAGCCTGCCTTAAGATCGAACTTCTCATCACCGAATTCCTCAGCGTACTTGCCGAGTACTCTTGCGGGAGCAGTTTCGTCTTCGTCAGAGATAGCTATAGCGGTAGTGCCGTGAAGAACGTCATCAAGACCCTCAATGCCTGCCTCCTTGAATGCAAGGCGGAGCATGGTGTTCTTCTCAACGAAGTAGTTGATGTTGTTCTCGCGCATTTCCTTACGGAGCTTAGTATCCTCCTCAACGGTGATACCCTCATAATTTACGAGTGCGCCGGACTTTGCGTTCTTGATAAGCTCTGCGAGCTTAGCTACCTTTTCCTTCTTGGAAGCCAGTACCTTTTCACTTGCCATTTGTGTTTCACCTCACGATAATTCAGAAATAGCAGTCGCAATAAATAAAGATATCCTCTTACGCCGAAAGACATAAAAGGATCACGTTAGCATAGTAATAATGCTCACGATCCTCGGCGTGATTTACACATTTTCATGTTACACGCTGTCTTTAGATCACGAATGCTTTATTATTATATCAAATAAGCCCCTTTTTGTCAAGGGGCTTGGGCAGGATGGTTGTAAACTTTTTGTTAAATGGGGGCTATTCGTTATCTTCAAAAGGATTCATATTTTTCTTTTTATTGGTCAGCATATCAATAATATGCTGAGGTAATTGTGCTTTGATTATTTTATAATATTTATCTGAAATTAGATAGAACGTTATATTTACTGCAATTATAAAGAAAATTGAATTATTCATTCTTAAAATATAATATCTGCTGGGGTTGGAAAGAAGGTCTGAAATTTTGAATGATGCTACCATAGAAATATTATCTATCAACAATAGTAAATTAGCCATTTTAGAATTACGCCAGAATAAAAACGGATTATTACTTTTATAGTTTTTAATTATATTTATAATGTAATTTAATCCGTATATCCAAATTATAAAATATATCCATACTATGTATCGGTCATATCCTAGATTGTCTCCTAATGAACCTCTGATAAGTTTCCAAAATGGGAAAGGTGTTATTTTTTCCCAATTGTAGCTATATAAATTATAAAATGGTGTTGCAAATGATGCTAATGTTCCGACAATTGTTGGTATCTTTAAATATCTTTCATTCTTTTCAGTAATTATCTTTAGATTATTAGGAGAATTGTTTTTATAGATTTGGTTATCACTTTTATGTGGATTGTTGTAAATTTGCTTTGCACCACAGTATCGGCAGAATGATGTATTTTCTTCTATCATTTTTCCGCATTTTCCGCAAAACATATATTTAACCTCCTTCTATATAACTATACGGATATCCTATAAATTATTATATATCCAAACGGCAATAAAGTCAACATATCCATACGGTTATATGTTAAAATTGGTACATATCCCAAAAGAATGGAGGTTTTTTCATGCAATTTTATCAAAGGCTGAGAGATCTGCGTGAGGACAGCGATAAAACACAGAAAAATATTGCAGATCATCTTGGGATTCTTCAAGGTCAATATCAAAGATATGAAAGCGGTAAGCGGGAGATTCCTTTCCATATGGTGATAGAGCTTGCAAAGTTTTATGATGTTTCAATAGATTATATTGCAGGATTGACTAATGACAAACGAGGACTGACAGTTTCATCATTATCTGACAGTGAAACAGCTCTCATAAACTCTTTCCGAACTCTTTCGGCTCAGGATCAGGGGCGTATACTTGAACGTATAGACTTTCTAAAAGGCAAAAATAGCTTTTAAAAAGAGACCTTTGGGTCTCTTTTTCATTTCTCCACTTGCATTTGACCGGCGAACGTGTTATACTATTAATATTACACTATAATAAAAGGGGCGCAGATGTATGGACACCATAATGATAATAGACGACGATATGAACATAGGCAATATGCTTGAGGAAACCCTTCGTGCCGAAGGGTATGGGGTGCTGAGAGCCTATTCGGGTACCGAGGCACTGCTGGTGCTTGACCGCAAAAAGCCCGACCTTGTGCTTCTTGACCTTATGCTCCCGGGACTTAGCGGTGAAGAGCTTCTTCCGAAAATAAAGGGCATACCCGTTATAATCGTCAGTGCGAAGATAGATATCGACAACAAGGTAGACCTTCTGATGAACGGTGCGGCAGACTATGTCACAAAGCCCTTTGTGATGAAGGAGCTTCTTGCGAGGATAGCTGTGCAGCTTCGCATGAGAGCGGATGCTGACGGACCGCAGGAAATGGTTTATGATGACCTGATACTCAACACCGACACGCATATAGCGACTGTGGCAGGGACAGATGTAAAGCTGACCCGCACGGAATTTGCCATACTGAAGCTGCTTATGCGCCGACCCGACCAGGTCGTTACTAAGTCGGCGGTGCTCGACCGCATAGCCGAGGACACCCCCGACTGCACCGAAAGCTCGCTGAAACAGCATATAAGCAATCTGCGCCGCAAGCTGAAATCAGTAAACGGCAGAGATTATATAGAGGCCGTCTGGGGCATAGGCTTTAAAATGGCAAAATAAACCCGCACGCATTTTCGTTCGGTCTGCGATACCCATAAAGATACCGCCTATGTATCGGCTGCACTTCAGGGCACTATGTTATAAGTACGCGGGCACCTATGCTGTGGTTCTCACCATGGAGAGCTACGCGGAGCACGACTATGACACCCGCAGTCCTTGGAGCGGGACTATGTCCCGCGTAACGTGAACAAAAAAATCTTGACTAAATCTTGACTTTTTCTTGGCTGCTTTCTTGACTATCCCGTGTTATAATTATCTCAGAAAAAGGGAACAGAGAGTTCCCCGAAGCAAAATGGCAAAGGAAATTACAACACGGAGGTAATCAAAATGAAAAGAACACCTGCAAACACAGGCTCGGGATATGTTTTTCTGAACATACTTCTTGCAATAGCTTCATTTCTGACCGCATACGCTCTGTACACTTCGGCGGCGAATGAAAATAAATGGTATCCCGGGGCAATGGTCCTGCTGCTTCTTATACCGAGCAAGGATGTGCTGAGCAAGAAACATCAGAAAGCTGCATATATAGCCGCGGGCATAGCCGCAGCGGCCGCAGCAGTATTCGTCTTCTCACAGGTGGGGATGTGGATACTCAATATCAGATATTCCGCAGCAGTGATAAATGCGGCGATAGGCGTTATGGCGCTGATGCAGATCATCATGTACGCTGTCGAAAGAAGAAATACCGTGATATCCGAATGATACGGAAAGCAGAGAACAGAAAAGTGAGGATGGAACTTATGGAAAAAGAATTCGTACTTAAGACAAAAGGACTTGAAAAGCATTATAAAGGCTTCAATGCACTCAACGGTGTGGATATGAACGTACCTAAGGGTTCTATCTACGGATTTGTAGGAAAGAACGGCGCAGGAAAGACTACTCTGATAAGACTTATCTGTGGGATGCAGCTTCCCACAGGCGGAGAGTTCACTCTTTACGGCAAAAGCAGCAAAGACAAGGATATAGCCCGTGCGAGAAAGAAAATGGGCGCTGTAGTTGAGTCGCCCGCTATCTACACCGATATGACCGCAAGGGACAATCTTAAGCAGCAGTACCGTATACTCGGGCTTCCGAATTATGACGGCATAGATGAGATACTTCAGCTGGTAGGCCTTGCTGATACAGGAAAAAAGAAGGCAAAGAACTTCTCGCTGGGTATGAGACAGCGTCTTGGTATAGCGGTATCGCTTTGCGGCGATCCTGATTTTCTGGTGCTTGACGAGCCTATAAACGGTCTTGACCCTCAGGGCATAATCGAGATAAGAGAGCTTATAATAAAGCTGAACCGAGAGCGTGATATAACAGTGCTTATCTCAAGCCATATACTTGATGAGCTTTCAAGGTTGGCAACGCATTACGGATTTATAGACGGCGGCAGGATGATAAAGGAAATGAGCGCTGAGGAGCTTGAATCAGCCTGCCGCAAGTGTACCCGCATAAAGGTAAGCGACATAAGAGCTCTTTCAAAGGTATGCGAGGAAATGGGTTACAGCTATGAAGTATGCAGCGAATCGACAGTCGATATTTTTGCCAAGCCGAACATAACGCAGCTTACTCTGAAGCTGGCTGAGAACAACTGCGAGATACTTGAAGTTGCAGAGCGTGATGAAAGTCTTGAGAGCTTTTACATCTCCCTTGTTGGGGGTGAGCAGAATGCTTGACCTTATCCGTGCAGACACAGTATCGACTTTAAAGAACAAGAGCGTAATGCTGCTTATGCTGTTCTTTCCGGTACTCAATGTTACAGTAGGACTTATTGATGCTTTTAAAGCGGGAAGGACGCTGAATCACGACTGTTTTTTTGAAGCGCTGAGTTATCTGGGCATGACTGCCGCATATTTTACATCGGTGACATTCGGAAATGATATAACGAGCGGCACGATACGTCCTAAGCTGACAGCGGGAAAGTCACGCACTGCGGTATATATGAGCCGCCTGATAGTAACAGCTGTGTTCCATGCGGCTGCGGTGATACTTCCTGTACCGGTCATGTTAGCGGCAGGAATGGTCACAGGCTGCAAGGTGACGGCAAGTGCTTCATCAGTAGCGCTGACTGTGCTTTGTGCGTTCATAGCGGCATATGCGTTATCGGCATTCTATATGCTCGTGAACGTGATAATAAGGCATCAGACAAAGGCAACAGCCTGCGGTGTATGTATGGCATTCATAATGAATATGGTCGGTTATGTGGTAGTGCTGGGCGGAGATAAGGAAGCCTTTGTTATAGGCCGTTTCACACTTCCGTCGGGATATATCAAAATGATAATGAACATGGATAAATTCAAGATACCTGCTCTGCCTACACCTGTATATATGCTGGTATTCAGTGTGGTCCTGACATTTATAGGAATAATTATTGCTAAGCGTGCAGACTTCAAATAAGACAGGAGAGAAATAAAATGATAAGACTTACAAGAGCAGATGTTTTCAGGCTTGTAAAGAACAAATTATATATATTCGGCGTAGCGGCAGCTATGTTCGGTACTATCTATTCGATAAAGGGCGGATTATTTGACGGTACGAGTTATCCCGAAAGTACACCGCTCGGATATATGAAGCTGATATCGGTGGGCGTGATGATCTTTATGTCGGTATTTACAGCGCTTTTCTTCGGAAAGGATTATTCTGACGGCATCATCCGCAACAAGCTGATCGCAGGCTACAAGCGTCACGAGATATTCCTCGGAGATATGGCTTCGGCATTTGTGGCGGTACTTGGTATGACAGCGGCATGGCTTATAGGCGGCGTCATCAGCGGTGTGGACTTTTTCTCATCGGCACTTGCGGTATTCACAATAAAGATGATATTATTCAGCATGGCATATGAAGCTATACTTTGTCTGCTGTCGATATTCATAACAAATGTTTCCGCAGCCGCAGCGATATCCGTAGTTCTGATGCAGATGATGCTTTTCGGTTCGTTTATCTCGGGAAGTATATACGATAATATGGCTGAAGGCACGATCAACAAGAGCATATTCAAGATGATAATAAACATATCGCCTTTCGGGCAGTGGGCAAACAACACTATATTCGGTGTTGGCATCATAAAGGGTATGGACATGGGAACTTTATATGATATCATAGTTTCTGTGGTGATCGTGGCTGTATGCGCGATAGTGGGCATCATGAACCTTAATAAAAAAGATCTCAAGTGAAAATTGTTATATAGGTTTTTTTGGATGATCCCCCCGGTGAAAGATACTGCGGGGGAGTATCCGGTTGCGGAAGAACTTTCATTTACTCTGAAAAAAAGCCTGTTTACTACGAAAATGAACTTTTAGCAAAAAATTATGATATAATAGAAAATGGCAGTTGACTGCTAAATACTAATTGAAAGAGGAGAGCAATATGACAAACAAAATAGTTACATTGGGAGAAAACTTCATCGCAAACCGTGACACAGTAAAAAGGGTGTTCAAGTGGAACGAGCAGCAGCTTATTGCAGCTGCGGCTAACGAATTTACTGCAAAGGAAGTTATTGCAGAGGCTGAACAGCTGGAGAACTGTGTAAAGCTTATCAAGAAGAATACAGGTCTGTTTTCTTCTGTAAGGGGCAACGCAAAGATGCTTATCGCTTCAAAGATGTATCTTTCGGGCGACCCCGAGGGTTATATCGGACGTGTTACCGAAATGGTCAAGGTGATCAAGAAGGAGATAGGTTCAAGCGACTTTACGCCCATGATAGCTTCTGTTTTTGCAGAAATGGCGCATGACGGCGAGGCAGAAAAGTATGCTGTACGCACAAAGCAGATATACAAGCTGATGAAGAGCGGTCATCCCATTGCAACGGGAAGAGAAGACACGGTATTTGCCGCACTCATGGCTTTTTCTGACAGGTCGGATGAGGCACTTGTGGCTGAGGATGAGGCAATGCTCGACATTATAAAGAAACGCTTCGGCGGCACAGATGCGTCGCAGTCTGCGGCTCATGTGCTGGTATTTGCCGAGGGTACTCCGGAGGAAAAGACTGAGCGTCTTTTTGCGCTGTATGATGCACTTGCTGAGATAGGTGTGAAGTACGGCAAGCATGAAGAACTTGCGACACTGGCAGCGCTTTCCGTCATTGCGGGTGACATCCGTGAAGCTGCGGAAAATGTAAAGGAGATATCCGAATACCTTGACGGGCAGAAGGGCTACGGTGGTTTATCGGTATCGAAGAAGACAAGACATATGCAGGCTGCTATGATAGCGGCTGACCTATACTGCGGTGAAGGCGTATCGCAGCTTGCGGCAAACGTTTCAACGCTTGTAATGGTAGCAGCACAGCAGGCAGCTGTAGCGGCGGCAGTAGTTGCTGCTACTGCGGCAAGCACAAACGCTTCTAACTGACAGCTTAAAATTCGGGATACGGAGGTGACGGCCTGATGCTTTACGGCATACTTGCTGCGGTGATAATACTGCTTATAATAAAGATAGCTGTTATGCGCAAATCGATCGCACAGATGACAGAGAGCATCAAGGAGTGCCTTGAGGATGATGTGAACGGTTCGGTGAGGGTATCTTCGTATGACAGGTACATACGGCTTCAGGCATCGGAAATAAACAGGCAGCTGAAAAAACTTCGCCGACAGCGTCATAAATATCTGAGAGGTGACGAGGAGCTCAAAACGGCTGTCACTAACATATCTCATGATCTGAGAACACCGCTCACGGCGATATGCGGCTATCTCGATCTGCTTGAGCGTGAGGATAAATCCCCCGAAGTCGAAAGGTACCTTTCGATAATTTCAGAGCGTGTCGAAGCTATGAAGCTGCTGACGGAGGAGCTTTTCAGATACTCGACTATCATGGGAGTTGATTCTCCCGACTATAACGAGGATGTGGTGATAAACGAGGTGCTTGAGGACAGCATAGCAGGACTTTACGGTGCGCTGAAAAGCAGAGGGATAGAGCCTGTGATAGAGATATGTGAAGAACGTGTGACCCGCAAGGGAAGCCGTGCCGCACTTTCGAGGGTGTTCTCAAACATACTCAACAACGCTGTAAAGTACAGCGAGGGAGACCTGTACGTCAAGCTGACTGCTGACGGCGATATGCTGTTTGAAAATACAGCATACGGTCTTGACCCGCTTCAGGCAGAACGGCTTTTTGACCGTTTCTACACAGTTGAGGCAGCAAGAAATTCAACGGGCTTAGGACTTTCGATAGCAAAGACATTCGTTGAGCAGATGGGCGGCAGTATAACATCCTACTATGCTAAAAACCGTCTGTCTATAGAGATCAAGATGTAACTGTACAAAAAAATGTACATAAAAAAGACCGTCTTTAACTGACGGTCTTTTGTGTTATTCAGCCGTTATAGGCGTTTTTTTATCTTTGGCAAAGTGGCCTTTGGTCTCAGCGGCTATAGTTCCCGAAAGCAATATAAGAGCGATGACGTTCGGTATCGCCATAAGGCCGTTGAAAATGTCAGCCATATTCCATACAGCCTCAACAGTCAGGTAAGGCCCTATGAAAACGGCGGCTATGTAGATGAATCTGTATATCCTTGTGACTTTGGCACTTCCTCCGAAAAGGTAGCTCAGACAGCGCTCTGAGTAGTAGCTCCAGCCGAGTATCGTTGTAAATGCAAAGAATATCAGGCAGGCAGTCAGTATACCCGAGCAGACTTTATCGTGGAAGGGCAGTCCGTAGCGGAAAGCTTCTGCGGTTATCTCGACGCCTTTGAGGTCGGGGCGTTTCCATGCACCGCTTATGACTATAGAAAGGCCTGTCATGGTGCATATGCATATAGTGTCGATAAAAGTTCCTGTCATGGTGACAAGTCCCTGTCTTACGGGGTCCTTTGTTTTTGCGGCTGCTGCTGCGATAGGCGCCGAGCCGAGGCCTGCCTCGTTTGAGAAGATGCCTCTTGCAACGCCCTTCTGCATCGCGAGCATTATAGTGCCGCCCACACCTGCACCTGCGATAGGCTTTACGCCGAATGCGCCGCCGACTATCTCAGCTATGGCAGAGGGGATCTCGGTTATATGGGTGACCATGATGAGGAGGGCGCACAGTACATAGGCTATTGCCATGAACGGTACGACGATCTCGGATACCTTTGATATGCTCTTTATACCGCCGATAATAACGCAGGCGGCGCATACTGTTACGATAAGTCCTGTAACGGCGGTGACAAGTGTTCTCTGATATCCGAAAATGAAGATGGTCCTGCCGCCTTCTCCTGCAAAGTCATTTACCGCAGAAGTGATGCCGTTTATCTGGGTGATCGTTCCTATCCCCATCAGTCCCGCAAGCACACCGAACAGCGCAAACAGTTTAGCCAGCCATTTTGCACGTCGGCCCATACCGTTTTCTATGTAGTAGAAAGGTCCGCCGAGAACGTGTCCTTCGTCGTCCTTAGTGCGGAATTTGATGGCGAGAAGCCCTTCGGCGTACTTGGTCGCCATTCCGAGCACTGCTGCTGCTTCCATCCAGAAGAGCGCTCCCGGGCCGCCGACGGAAATAGCGGTAGCCACACCCACTATATTTCCTGTGCCGATAGTTGCGGATAATGCGGTACAAAGTGCGCCGAAGCTGGTGACCTCGCCTTCGCCGCCTTCCTCATTCATGACCATGTATTTTAGTGCTCTGCCCAGACGGCGTATCTGGATACCTCTCAGACGCACGGTAAGCAGCGCACCGCAGAGCATTATCAGCACTATCATGGGCAGACCCCACAGCTGGTCATCGATGACCGCGATGATATCATTCAGTTTTTCAGCCATAAAACACCTCGTTTTTTTAGCAATAATATTTATTATACCATATTTGTATCAATGAGTCAAATGTATTCTGTAAATAAAATATTATACAACAATAATTGAGTTAAGTTAAATTTTCGGCAGCATTTCTGCTTTTGTCACATTATGCCTAATTGGTATATATTATTATAGTGTATATGCACAAAAAACTTGAAAATTTAAGTGCAGTTTAAGCATTGTTATGTTCTTTGATATGTGGTATAATATTAACGTGGGTCAGTATGCCTTCACATCTTACTATGAAAGGACGATATACAATGGGGAACAATTCTACTAACTGGGGCTACGAAGCAGTATTTTATCAGATCTATCCGCTCGGTTTCTGCGGAGCACCTTTTGAAAATGACGGAGTCGAGGAACACCGCATACTCAAGGTGCTTGACTGGGCTGATCATATAGCTGATCTTGGCTGTAATGCTGTTTATTTTTCGCCTGTTTTTGAAAGCGATACTCACGGCTACAACACCCGTGATTTCAAGCGTATTGATACACGATTAGGTACGAATGAAGACTTTAAAAAAGTTTGCGACACTCTTCATGCAAAGGGCATAAAGGTCGTGCTTGACGGTGTTTTTAACCATGTGGGACGCGGCTTTCCGCAGTTTCGTGATGTATGCGAAAAAAAGTGGGATTCCCCGTATAAAGACTGGTTCTATATAAACTTTGACGGAAACAGCAACTATAATGACGGACTGTGGTACGAAGGCTGGGAGGGTCATTTTGACCTTGTAAAGCTGAATCTGCGCAATCCTGCGGTAGTTGATCATATCCTTGATGCTGTAAAGTACTGGATAGAGTATTTCGGCATTGACGGCATACGTCTTGATGTGGCATACTCACTGGATTTTGATTTTCTCAAGAGGCTTCGTTCGTTTACTGACGGTCTTAAAGAGGACTTTTTCCTCGTTGGAGAGCTTCTTCACGGCGACTACAGCCGCTGGGTAAATCCGGATATGCTTCACTCCGCAACGAATTACGAGTGCTACAAGGGACTTTATTCAAGCTTTAACAGCATGAATATGTTCGAGATATGTCACTCGCTGAAAAACCGTTTCGGCCCAGAAAACTGGTGTCAGTACAGAGGTATGCATCTGCTGTGCTTTGCAGACAATCATGATGTGACAAGGATAGCCTCCATACTATCAAATCCTGCACATCTGCCGCTGGTATATACTATGCTTTTCGGTATGCCCGGTATTCCTTGCATTTATTACGGAAGTGAATGGGGCGAAAAGGCTGAGAAGAGTCAGGGAGACCCCGCGCTGCGTCCCTGCTTTGACAAGCCTGTTGAAAACGAGATCACCGAGCTTGTCAGAAAACTGGCGCACGCACATCGTGAATGCAAGGCGCTCTGTTACGGCGACATAAAGATACCTGTGCTGACAAACAAGCAGTGCATACTGCAGCGTGACTTTGAAGGAGAGAGGGTCTTTGTTGCTGTCAACGCAGATGACCAGCCTTACACTGCACATTTTGATGCGGGATATGGTCTTGCAGACGATCTTGTAACGGGCGGTGAGCATGATTTCGGCGGCGGAAGTCAGCTTGAACCTATGAGCGCTCACATCTGGCGCTGCAAATAACTTAAAAGCGTGCTTTTGATACGTTCATTAACGGGAGAGATTCTATGAAAAGAAACCTGAGAGGCCTTGCTCCGCTCATACTGTTTGTCGTTTTATGTACAGCGGCTATTATCCTTATAAGTATGAAACTGGATAAAAAGTACAGGCTCTGTACGGGAGAGATAGTCTTTGATGCGCCGAGCGAATTCAAGGCAGAGAAGACATATGACCGTGAGATAGTATTTGATACGGGCATTGACGGATGCAAGCTGACTGTTTCAGCAGATCCCGATCTTCACTGTACACTTGAAGCGGAATGCGGAACTATGAGCAGCGAGCAGCTTGCTGACGGCTGCAGCGTTAAAAGCGAGGGATACGGCAAGACAGCGGGCACTGACAGCTATAATCTCAGGGTGGTAAAGAAAACAAGCAGCGGCAATGTAGTGATGCTGACGGATGTGCTTTTATTCGGTGACGGATTCTGTGTCAAAGTGACATCGGAAGTTCCGGAAACAAGCTGCAATCTTCTGCAGGACAAGCTCGACAAAGTGTATTCGACTCTTGCTTACAAGGGTCCCCCTGCGAGAGATACCACAGAAACTTTCAAAGGAAGGTACTTTGAAGCAGATATCCCGCCGCTGTTTTCCTACTGCAAAGCTGATGCTTCCGAACTTAAAGCAAGAGGAATAGATTTTGAGGACAGTCTTCAGGTGAGGTATTCGCTTGTAAACTATAAGCCCTCATCGTTTGCGATAATGAAAGTATGTTCCACAAAGGATATAACTGCCATAGAGTACAATACTGCGCTTTTCGATAAGATAAGAGATGACAGCGGTACAGCTGTTGTGATGAGTGATTCGGGAAAGATAGGAAAATACACCGCTTTCCGTGTTCACTATAAGCTGAAGGAAGGCGAAGCGAACATATATGATACATTTTCATTTGATGTTGGCGGTGTCTGCTA
>CADBTD010000330.1 GCA_902797535.1 uncultured Ruminococcus sp.
ATGTTAAGCAAATAGCTTATCAATATGCAAATATGCCACTTGACAAATGCTTTGTCGGGTGGTATAATTTTATACAGTTCGATTTAACAGGTTAAAGCTAAAAAAGACAAAAGCATAAAAACATAAAAGCTTTAAATCAAAACAGTAAAGCGTATGGAGGAAACTATCATGGCAGAAACAAAAGGAAATCTTATGACCTACAGACCAGACATCAAGCTGTTTGATGCAACTATCCGTGACGGCGGACTTGTCAACGATTTCAGATTCTCGGACGAATTTATAAGAAGGCTGTATCTTGCAAATGTGCGTGCCGGAGTAGAGTATATGGAATTCGGCTATAAGGCTTCAAAAGAGCTTTTCAGCACCGAAGAATTCGGCAAGTGGAAATTCTGTGACGAAGAGGACATCCGTGCAATAGTCGGGGAGAATGACACAGACCTCAAGCTGGCAGTAATGGCTGATGTTGGAAGATGCGACTATAAAAAGGACATACTCCCTAAAGAGGAAAGCGTTATAGATATGATACGCATAGCGACATACACACATCAGATGCCTGCCGCACTTGAAATGATAAATCACTGTCATGAGCTTGGATACGAAACTACCGTGAATATAATGGCAGTTTCCGCAAGCCGCGACGAGGACGTTGAAACAGCGCTGCAGCTGGTCTGCGAAAGCCCTGTGGACGTCATATACCTTGTTGACAGCTACGGCTCGCTTTTCCCCGAGCAGGTAAGGGAGCTTACCGCAAAGTACTGCGAATATGCCGAGGCTGCGGGAAAGAAAGTCGGTGTGCATATGCACAACAATCAGCAGCTTGCATTTGCTAATACCATTGAGGGCATAGCACATGGCGCAAGCTATGCAGACGCCACAATGAGCGGTATGGGCAGAGGCGCAGGCAACTGCTGTATGGAGCAGATGCTGAGCTTCCTCAAGAATCCCAATTACAATCTTACACCTGCGCTGAGATTCGTTGAGAAGTACATAGCGGAAGAGCGTGAAAAAGGTTCGGTATGGGGATATGACCTGCCGTACATGATGACAGGCGCATTGAACCGCCACCCGAGAGCGGCTATTGCTTTCATAAAAGAAAAGAGAAGCGACTATGACAGGCTGTATCAGGACCTGCTCTACGAAATAAGCTGATAAAAAATGACGTTTCTGCTGATATTCGGCGGAAACGTCTTTTAGTTTTTCTGACTGTATTTTATTATTTCTGCTATCCTTGCTATGGCCTCACGTCCCTCACGCATGGGGTATGACGGCCATACATGGGTCATATCCTCGCCTACGGTGATGTCGAGAATGGTTTCAGAGCCTTCCAGCATACGTTCGAGGCGCATGACTTCAGGGTAGAATATCTCGTGAGTGCCTATGAAGATGCTGAGCTTCTTTATCCCGTCAAAGCTGCCGTAAATGGGGCTGACACGGGGGTCACGGATATCCAGCGAGCCTGCCCACAGCTTTCCGAAGCGTTTTAATCCGTAAATGCCCAGCACAGGGTCTGTGTCTTCAAACTGCTTCATCTCGGCGTTGCTCATAGTGACATCCAGCCAGGGGGAGATAAGTATCAGCTCGTCGGGGAAGTGCCTGCCTTCATCACGAAGCATCTGCGTCAGCCCGAGAGCAAGACCTCCGCCTGCCGAGTCTCCCATGAACAGCTCAAAGTCGCTCTCTGCGCACAGCTTTGTCAGTTTGCTGTAGGCGGCTGAACAGGTGTGTACAGGCGCACGGGGATAGATGGGTGCGGTTATGCAGACCTCCGCGGCGGCGGATATCCTTGTGAGCATATCCCAGTGAAAGAGATTCGGCGGAGCAAAGTAAGAGCCTCCGTGAAGATAAAGCACTTGTCGGCTGAATTCTCTGCCTATGGTAAAGACCTGCATCCCGTCTTCGATTCTTTCGGATATCCTGCCTGATAACGCAGCGGCAGCAGGGAGCTTATAGGGCTGTCTGCCTATCTTCTCCATATCCGAGATATATGCCGCACAGGCATCAGCGCCGACAAATTTGCGCTTGCTGTGGTACAGCTTGATAACATTGTCAGCCGCACCTGCGAGAAATGACTTGTCTGACATACAGTCCGCCTCCTGTCTGACGGGTATATAAAAGCCCGAGATACTGTCCCGGGCTTTCTGATCTTCGGTGTTTATTATGCGGATATACCGAGGAACTCGAGGGGGTTCCTGTCAGGCATACTCTTCTGGGTCACCTTCATTTCCTTCCAGTTATCGTTGGGACCGAGCTTATAGCACACATAGAGTGTATCGGTGCCTGCACTGTCGGGCTTGATAGTCCAGCCTACATCGGGGACAACGCCTCTTGTACCCTTTGTGGTGATGACCTTCTTTATTCCCTTTACGTTGAGGGAGAAGAACTTGAGCTTTATATCCTTGTTTGCGGGGACAACGTATATCTTTACGCAGCCGTCGGCACTGTCTTTAACGTCGGTAAGATAGAACCTGAATTCTCCGGTAACGGGTGAATATGCGTTTTCGTCGGCCACGACCTCGGAAAGGTGTACCAGGTCAGTCTTATAGTAGGAATAAACTGCGGTGGTGGGATCCATCTTCATATCAAGAACGGTCTCCTGAACAGAACCTCTGAACAGCATATTGCAGACGATATAGGCAACTATGCCGAGAACATACATGAGAAGGTATATCGTTCCGAAGATGACCTTTACGGTCTCTTTTGTGCCTGCTGCAAAGAATACCACGAGAGCCACTATAAAGGGCGGTATGATAAGTGTCCAGTTTGAATTGCCGATGTTGAACAGCAGCAAGAGAAAGACTATGGGGAGCATCAGTAAGCTTATAAGCCTTGTTACAAATATCTCCCTTGAATAGAGCATCAGAAGCAGGAACACTATGGACGCAACAGCGTATATCACAAGGAAAGTCGCCTGCCTGCCCGGTACGAACACCAGGTCATATATAAAGGTAGCATAGGTGAACAGCGCTATAACTGCGGCATATGTTGCAGTGAATATCGACACGCACCTTTTTACCCAGATGTTGCCAAGAATCTCTTTCATTATCTTATCTCCTCCTAAGTTCTGCGTGCATTAGTTTATTATGACCTGCTCGCCGCCCGAAAGACCGCTTATTATCTCGGTCTTTTTGCCGTCAACGATGCCTGTCTCAACATCCTGCTCGATCTTCGTGCCGTCGATGAGCAGGTCAACATAAGTTCTGTCCTTTGCGGTCTTTATCGCCTTTGTAGGCACAAGGACCGTATCGAGCTTTGAATACACGTCGAAAACACAGCGTATATCCATATCTCCGAGACCGCTGTCATCATCGGTCTCTATCACATAGGTGTAGTAATTCATGCCGCCCTGATCGTTGTGAATGACATCTATGACCTTGCCCTGAGCCTCGGTCCCGCCCTGCTGAAGGGTGACTTTGGTGCCGAAACCGACATTCTCGAGCTGTACGTCATAAACATCGCAGGTGACAAATTCACGGGACTGATCGGTGATGAATCCGAGAGTCTGCGATCTTTCCACTGCCGAGCCTACGGTGACTATTTTCTGTGCAGACTGCTGCTGAGCGATATTGTCGCTGAATGAGCTTCCCGCGTCTGCCTTGAAAACGCCGTCACAGGGGGCGTATACTTTATATTCTTCGTATGACTCATTCATGTGGTCATACTCAAGCTGAAGCACCTCGAGCTGAGTGCGTGCGAGCTGTGCCTCGTTATATGTGGTGTCATTATCATTGAGGACTTTGTTCAGAGTTATCTGTGCCTGGTCGATGTAGACCTGCTTTTCCCTGAGCGCCTCGTCAAGCTCTTCGGTATCAAGGGTACACAGAAGGTCGCCCTTTTTCACCTTTGAACCTGATTTGACATTCAGCGAACTGATTATGCCGTTTGTTCTGAACATCACCTTTTCGCTGTACGGATATCCGAAACCGCCGTCAATATAATAGCGCTGAGTTATCTCGCCTATCTCTGCCGTTTCGGTGTTATAACTGATATTTTCGGCTTTGTAGATGGGAACTACTATCTCGTCGTCTTTTTTTTCATCGGACGCACAGCCCGAAAAGCAAAGCGCTGCTGTCAGAGCGAGCATTAAAGCTGTCCTTTTCATAAGCCGCCTCCCATTGGATCCGCATAGCGAACGTATATAGTTATTATATCATTTTTCGGGCGATGGTGCAAGCCAAAAAGCGCATATTGTATGACTGCACAAAAATCTCATCATTTTTTGTGAGATTTGTCACCCTAACAGATGAAGTATCACAGCATTTGAAAGAAGAAACCCCTGCTCGGTCAGTGCGGCACGATCGCCTGAAATGGTCATAAGACCGTTTTTTACAAGTGGTGCTGCCTTTGAAAAGACACTGTCGGCAAAGTCTTTACCGCCAAGCTGTGACAGCTTTTCACGGGTTATGCCGTCCGAAAGCCGCAGACCCAGCATGACATACTCACGGGTGCGGTCGGGATGATCGTCTTCCTGTACAGTTTTTTGGACTTTACTGTCGATAAACTGCGTTATATCCGCAGGGCAGTAAAACCGCTTTCCTCCGAGATCGGAATGTGCGGCGGGTCCTATGCCTATATAGGGCTCGAGCGTCCAGTATTTCATGTTGTGCCGTGAACGCCTGCCGTTTTTTGCCCAGTTGGATATCTCATAGTGTTCGTATCCTGCCGCCGACATACGCCCGCAAAGCTGTAAATACATATCGCTGACGGTGTCGTCGTCGGGAACTGATGAACGCACTTCATCGGTGTCAAAGGCTGTGCCCTGTTCTATTTTCAGCATATACGCCGAAAGGTGCGACACGGGAAGTGAGAGCATACGGTCAATGGTCCTGTCAAGAGAACCGCTATCCTGACCTTTCAGCCCTATCATAAGGTCACAGGATATGTTGTCGAAGCCTGCCGCAGATGCATCAAGTACCGCACGGCAGGCACGGTCTGTATCATGGAGCCGTCCGAGAAATCCGAGCTGTGCGTCATCAGCGCTCTGAAAACCTATCGAAAGCCTGTTGACCCCTGCCGATCTCCAGCCGCAGAGCTTTTCGGAGGATATGCTTGATGGATTGGCCTCAAGGGTTATCTCGGGGGAGCACAGCGTGACCGTATCCGACACACTGTCCAGAATTTCGGACAGCTGTCCGGGCGTGAGCAGTGACGGCGTGCCTCCGCCGAAGTATACCGTATCAGCGGTGATGCCCATGCCCGAATATGCCGAGATACTGCGCTTTGCCGCAGAAACATAGCTTTCTGCAAGCTCGTGGGAGTAACTGCGTGAGTAGAAATCACAGTAGGGGCATTTTCTCAGGCAAAACGGAACGTGTATGTATATCCCTGTCATGATGTGCTGTCGTCATCGTCAAAGGCGTTATCGACTGCCGAAGCCGCCTTTTTGCCGTTGTCCTCGAGCTTGCCCATTGATCTTTTCATGCCGAGCCTTGCAAAGAAGACAAGATAGGGTATGATCAGCATACTTACCGCACGTCCCCAGTAGCTCACAAGTTCGGTGAGCGAAAGGTCAAAGTAGACGGAATTTGCAGTGAGCCAGTTTTTAACGGCGGGGTGTATTATCACATAGCCTATAAGGCTCAGTATCACCGATGAGAAAAAGAATGCCGTTATACCGAGCATAGCCGACTTTACCGGCAGAGATGAGAATTTTATTCCTGCAGCAACGGTCCATATCGCTACCGCAGTAAACGCCGCTCCGTGTGAGATATTTGCAAACACCTCTCCGCAGCAGGGCAGTATCACCGCCGAGCCCAGTGCGAAGATGATGAAGTATTTCATAGCACGTTCGTTATCGTTCATATATTTCCTTTCATACTGTATATCTGTCCCAGGCGTACAGTCTGTTATCAGTCCTCATCCAGCTTGAGCACGCTCATGAAGGCTTCCTGCGGCACCTCTACCGTACCGAGCTGACGCATACGTTTTTTGCCCTCTTTCTGTTTTTCGAGGAGCTTTTTCTTTCTGGTTATATCGCCGCCGTAGCACTTGGCAAGAACGTCCTTGCGCATAGCCTTTACGGTCTCGCGGGCGATTATCTTGCCGCCGATGGCAGCCTGTATAGGCACCTCGAACATCTGACGGGGTATGTTGTCTTTCAGACGCTCGCATATCTTTCTTCCGCGGGCGTAAGCCTTGTCTGTGTGGACTATGAAGGAAAGCGCGTCCACCACATCGCCGTTCAGCATGATGTCGAGCTTTACGAGCTTTGAGGTCTGATATCCGAGCATCTCATAGTCAAATGATGCATAGCCCTTGGTGCGGGATTTGAGCGCATCAAAGAAATCATAGACTATCTCATTGAGGGGAAGCTCATAGTGCAGATCCACACGGTTTTCGTCAAGGTACTCCATGTTCTTGAAGCTGCCGCGCCTGTCCTGACAAAGCTCCATTATGCTTCCCACAAACTCGGGCGGAGTGTATATGTCCGCCTTGACCATAGGTTCTTCCGCTGACGCTATCAGCGCAGGGTCGGGGTAGTTTGAGGGGTTGTCTATCATGACGGTAGTGCCGTCTGTAAGATTGACCTTGTATATAACAGAGGGTGCGGTGGTGATAAGGTCAAGGTTATATTCACGTTCAAGGCGTTCCTGTATTATCTCCATATGGAGAAGTCCGAGGAATCCGCAGCGGAAGCCGAAGCCGAGTGCGGCAGATGTTTCAGGTTCAAAGGACAGCGAAGCATCGTTGAGCACCAGCTTGTCAAGTGCATCGCGCAGGTCGGGGTATTTAGCGCCGTCGGCGGGATATATACCCGAATATACCATCGGGTTGACTTTCTTGTAGCCGGGAAGAGGTTCGTCACAGGGACGCTCTGCAAGAGTAACGGTGTCGCCCACCTGTGTATCTCCGATATACTTTATAGAAGCTGCGATGTATCCGACTTCGCCTGCGTGAAGCTCACCTATAGGCACAAGGTCGGTAGCGCCCATATAGCCTACCTCCACCGTCTGGAATTCCGCATCGGTGGCCATCAGCCTGATGACATCACCTGCTTTAAGGCAGCCATCCATTACACGGACGTAGATTATAACGCCCTTGTACTGGTCGTAGTAGCTGTCGAATATCAGCGCACGCAGCGGCTTTGAGTCGTCGCCCTTCGGTGCGGGGATATCCGTGATTATGCGTTCAAGCACTTCCTTTATGTTTGTTCCTGCCTTTGCGGAGATCCTGGGAGCGTCAAGTGCGGGTATGCCTATGACGTTCTCTATCTCGTTGCAGACACGCTCGGGGTCGGCGGAGGGGAGGTCTATCTTATTGACAACGGGCAGTACTTCAAGGTCATGCTCTATCGCAAGGTAAGTGTTTGCAAGAGTCTGAGCCTCGATGCCCTGTGAAGCGTCAACTATCAGCACCGCGCCCTCACAGGCCGCAAGCGAACGTGAGACCTCATAGTTGAAGTCAACGTGTCCCGGAGTGTCGATAAGGTTGAATATATAGTCATTCCCGTCGTCGGCATGGTATCTGAGCCTTACGGCACGGGCCTTGATGGTTATGCCTCTTTCACGCTCGATATCCATATTGTCGAGAAGCTGATCCTCCATATCTCTGAGGGCTACCGTATCGGTCAGTTCGAGTATGCGGTCGGCAAGAGTTGATTTACCGTGATCTATATGCGCTATTATGCAGAAATTTCGTATGTTTTCTTTTCCGGTGATGTCTGCCATATTTTTTCTCCCTTCGTAAACATATACATTAAATATTATAGCACTTTGAAGGACAAATGTCTATTGCTTTTTTGTAAAATCGGGCAAAAAGCATCCGACATCGGCAGATATGTGAAAAAAGCGTTGCTGTCTGCTTGACAAAATGACGAAACTGTGATAAAATTATAACGTATGCAGGAAAGAGGTGAGAGCTTTGAAAAAGTTTGCCATTTACAAGGCGGCGACCGGATATTACTATCATGAATATTTTGATACTATGGAAGCTCTCGCACAGTCTGATTCGCATTTTAAAAATATCATAAAAGAAGAACAGCTCCCCGTTGCTTTTGACGGAAAAGGCGGATATTACCACTTTGTGGGCAATGAAGTCGGCTTTGTTGAGATAATAGAGTCTGACGAGGAAGTTCCTCTTCCCGTGGAGAAGATGTTCTTCAAGAATGATGATGATTTCAAGCTGGGGTGGATATCCCCCGACGGCGACACATATTCCTGTGATTTCACAGGCCATGCCAAGTGTGCCATTATGCTCGCACGGAAGTTTTATCCCACAGCAAAATACCCCGAAAGGGCGCTGGGCAGACACGGCTGGATAAAGGTCATAGATTCATGGGACGGCACCGAAAGACAGCACGGTCAGTTCGTTTATTCAATGTCGGGCACTGTGACGAACCGTCAGGCGGATAAGCTCTTTGACCTGGGACTTTATAACAATCCCGAGGTAAAACAGCTTCTCAGGGACAGCGAAGATGTATGGTGAAGCGAATATTGCCGCATAAGTGTCTTCGGATGCAGTTTTCTGTTAATGCAAGCATTTAAGACAATTTAACGCCCGCTGATATACAGTCGGGCTTTTTTACGGGATATTTTTACGGAAAGTTGTCGGATATTTTGTAAAATGTGCAAAATAAATAGAACATTATTAAAATTTTAAAGGTTTTTGTAAAAAAAGTATTGACATTTGTTTAAAAATGATGTATAATTAATTCTAATATAGGGATGGTTTGTTCGTATACGTGACCTGAACTGTAAATAAAGCGGCAGTGTACTTTCATAAACTACGATAATACGCTCCTGCAAACGGCATAGGAGGATCTTCGGAATATGGCAGAATCAAGATTTATAAAGACTGTGACCTTCGGCGGTTACGATAAGAATGATGTTGATAAAAAGCTCGAGTACCTTTTTGATCAGGTGTACAGCCTGAAAAATGAACTGAGAGAGGCTAAGCTCGCCCTTGAAGAATACAAGAAGGGCACCGACGGCGAAAAAGCTCTTGAAGGTGTGCTTTCAGGCGAACGTGCCAAGCTGACACAGGTACAGGTGCAGAATGAAACTATGTCGGAAAAGCTCAAGTCCGCAGAGGACGATAACAAGAGCAAGGCCGCAGAGATAGACGAGCTCAAGGCAAAGAATCAGCAGCTTCAGGCACGGGCTGAAGAGGCTGAGTCATCTCTCGCTGCTCTTCAGGCGGGAAGTGACGCTGCTGCTCTCAGCAACGTGTTCATAGAGGCTCAGAAGTCTGCGAAACTTCTTGAGGATACTGCAAGACAGAAGGCTCAGCAGCTTGATGAGGATACAAAGAAGCTCGCTGAGGATACAGTAGATGAAGCCAACAACAAGGCTATGAAGATAATCTACGATGCAGAGAAACGCGCAGCCGAGATAGACGCTGAGGCAAAGAACAGGTCCGAGCAGATGGATGCTGCTTCGGGCAATATGAAGGCTTCGCTGCTTTCCGATGTAGATGTTCTTTCCGCTGAGGTGGCTAAGCTCAAGGCTGTTTTCGAGGAATTCGAGGCAAACGGACTGAGCAGGCTCAAAGAGTCGGAACAGCTTCTTAATGGAGCAGGAAATACTCTCAAGGCAGGCGGAGTCCCCGTATTCAGACAGCCCGAGAATATCGAGCCCGAATATCCCGAAGAACCTCAGTATAAGAAGGTAAATGCGGTATACGCATCTTCGATATCCGATGCCGAAAGAAAGAAGCAGGAAGAGCTTGAAAAGCTGCAGGCACTGGCTGCATCTCTGGGCGGCGCTGATAGCGGTGACGGAGAAAAAGCTCCCGAACCTGCTGCTGACGGCGGCAGTCCTGATCTGGCGGCGCTTGCGGCAATGGCAGCATCTCTCGGCGGCGACGGCGCAGAAGAGAAAAAGGAAGAAACGTCAGATAACGGCGGCGGTATAGACCTGGCAGCACTTGCAGCACAGGCAGCGGCCCTTGAAGACTGACACGAATACCGATCTGACAGCATATGTGCGGAGAATATCCGTGCATATGCGTCATTGACTTTATAAATTAGCTTGTTCATTATCATAAAGGAGTTGGATAATATATGGCAGATCTAATCATAGTTAAGCCCGAAAAATGCGTCGGCTGTAATGCCTGCGTCAGAGCCTGTCCCGCGCCTGAGGCGAATATCACCAAGATACTTGAGGACGGCAGATTCATCACCACTGTAAATAATGACAGATGTATTGCCTGCGGCGAATGCGTAAAGGCCTGCAACCACGGCGCAAGAGATTTTCTTGACGATACCGAGGCTGCTATGTCGCGTCTTAATCAGGAAAAGCTGATAATACTGGCTACTCCCGCTATCAAGACGGTATATCCTACTCAGTGGAAGAGCATACTTGATTATTTCAGGAAAAAGGACTGTATAATCTACGACGTATCCTACGGTGCGGATATCTGTTCGTGGGCACATCTGAGAGCTATCGAGGCAAAGAAGGTAGGAAATGTAATCACTCAGCCCTGTGCTGCCATAGTTAAGTATATCGAGACCTATCAGCCTAAGCTGCTTACGAACCTTTCGCCTATACACAGCCCTATCATGTGCATGGCTACATATGTAAGAAAGTATCTGAGAAGGACCAACCCTATCGCTGTTCTTTCTCCCTGCATAGCAAAGAAAAACGAGTTTATAGATACAGGCACGGTAGATTACAACATCACATTCAAGAAGCTGTCCGAGTACTTCGACAAGAACGATATAAGAATACCCACACACTCTATACATGAGCTGGAGTATTCCTTCGATGAGGCTCAGGGACAGATGGGTGCTGTATACCCCCGTCCGGGCGGACTTCGTGACAACCTGTGGCTGCATAACCCCGATATAAACATCACTACCTCAGAGGGTGCGCACAAGGTATATCCCGAGCTTGATATGTACGCTCAGATGCCCGAATTCAAGCACCCCGAGGTATTCGACGTGCTCTCCTGCGAATTCGGATGCAAC
>CADBTD010000331.1 GCA_902797535.1 uncultured Ruminococcus sp.
AAACTGATTGTCTATGCCGCCGCAGTGCAGGTCAAGCCTTTCACCCAGATTTTTCATGGAAATGCAGCTGCACTCAATATGCCAGCCGGGATATCCAACGCCCCAGGGCGACTCCCACTTCAGCTCCTGGTCGTCGAACTTCGACTTTGTGAACCACAGAACAAAGTCAGCTTTGTTGCGCTTGTTCTCGTCAGCCTCAACGCCCTCACGCACGCCTACTTCCAGGTCTTCCTCGCTCAGATTTCCGAAAACATAGTACTCCTTCAGCTTTGATGTATCAAAGTATATGTTTCCGCCTGCTTCATAGGCATAGCCCTTCTCCATCAGTGAGCTTATCACTCTGATGAATTCGTCTATGTAGGTGGTCGCGGGAACTACCACGTCGGGTCTTTTTATATTCAGCTTTTCGCAGTCTGAGAAGAAAGCATCGGTATAGAACTTTGCTATCTCCATAACTGTCTTGTGCTCACGCTTTGCACCTTTAAGCATCTTGTCGTCACCTGTGTCGCCGTCGGAAGTAAGATGTCCCACGTCGGTTATGTTCATTACTCTTTTTACGTCAAGCCCCGTGTATCTGAGGTACTTTTCCAGCACGTCCTCCATGATGTAGCTTCTCAGATTTCCTATGTGCGCATAATGGTACACTGTAGGTCCGCAGGTATACATTGAGAGCTTTCTGGGTTCATTGGGTATGAGTTCTTCTTTTTTTCTTGTAAGCGAATTGTATATTATCATTTTTATTTCCTCTTTCAGCCGTTATTTCAGCATCACATCTTACTTGCTGGGGTCGATATACGACCAGTATTCCTTTATATATATAGCACCCGATATTATCGTGAGTACAGCGGATATCCATATGAGTATCTCCTCGATAACAAATATGCCCGTCGTATGCTTGAAGAATATCTCAAGACACATCACTCCGATGAGTGCCACCATAGTAAAGGCGGTCTTCAGTTTGCCCCAGATGCCTGCCGCAACTACTACGCCCGCATTTGCGGTGACAAGACGCAGTCCCGATACCATGAACTCTCTTGCGAGAATGATTATCACAGCCGCAGGGTCACACCAGCCGTTTGATGTAAAACATACCAGTGCCGCCATTACCAGCATTTTGTCTGCCAGCGGGTCAAGAAATTTTCCGAAGGTCGTCACAAGATTCTGTGACCTTGCTATCCTGCCGTCAAACCAGTCGGTTATGGAAGCCGCTGCAAACAGCGCCAGCGCCACCCAGATATGCCCTGTGAAATCGAGCATCAGCGCTATCACAAAAAAGGGTATGAGTGCTACTCTGAGCACTGTGAGTTTGTTTGGAAGATTCATGATGAACTATTCCTTCCTTCTTTTATTTTTTCTTTTTCAATATTTTTTCGGTATGTTCGTTTCATACTGCCGTTCCGAAAAGGTCGCCGTCCTCGGCGCTTTCCACTGTTACAGCAACATATTCCCCGTCTTCGGGAGGCTCCTCCGCATTGAAATACACCATCCCGTCAATGTCGGGTGCATCGGCGGCACTGCGTCCGAAGAACATTCCCATGTCCTCGTCGTACCCCTCGCACAGGACCTCTCTCTGCTGACCTACTGCCATTTCGGCAAGCTCGTCGCTTATGAACATCTGCTGTTCCATTATAACCGCCGCACGCCTCTGCCTTTCCTCAACGGGTATCTGATCGGTCATCCTTGCCGCAGGCGTGCCTTCCTCCTCGGAGTAGGCAAAACATCCCAGCCTGTCAAAGCGCACCTCATTTATAAATTCGGCAAGCTCCTCAAACTGCTCCCCGGTCTCCCCGGGAAATCCCGTGATGAGCGTTGTGCGAAGCGTTATGCCGGGTATCCTTTCGCGTATCTTTTTCATCAGCGCCGAAAGCCATTCCCTGTCGCCCTGCCTGTTCATGCGTCTGAGCACCTGAGCATTACAGTGCTGTATCGGTATATCAAGGTACTTGACCAGCTTCTGCTCGTCTGCTATCGTATCTATTATCTCATCGGTCAGCCTTTCGGGATACATATAAAGCGTTCTTATCCATTTGAAACCGTCTATCCTGCACAGCTCCTTCAAAAGCTCTGCAATGCGGCTCTTTCCGTACAGGTCCTCGCCGTATCTGCTCGTATCCTGCGCTACCACTATCAGCTCGGTCACGCCCCCGGCCGCAAGCTCTCTTGCCTCTTCAAGAACGTCCTCGATCTTTCTGCTCCTGAACTTTCCTCTTATCATCGGTATAGCACAGTAGGTACAGAAGTTTGAACAGCCCTCGGCTATCTTCAGATAAGCGGTATGCCTGCTTCCT
>CADBTD010000332.1 GCA_902797535.1 uncultured Ruminococcus sp.
GCCTTGATTTTTTTACACGGCTGTGATATACTTATACCATGTTATCTTAACGGAAAGGGATAAACTATGAGATATAAAGCGAAAACAGCGGCTTTGCTGTCTGCGGCGCTTCTGCTTGCTTCATGTGCAAAGGAAGGCGGCAACAGCAAGCCTGATACATCATCTGCCTCCGCCGAAAGCGATGCGGTGATCTTCGAGTTTGCCGAGGCTTCATCGGCTGAGGACGTTTCCTCTATACCCGAGCAGAAGCTCGAGGTCAGCTGTCAGGTGACCCTTAACAACGCAAACGGCGGCGAGATATCATCAGAGGTGCCCGAGGAGAATGCGCGGATACTGTATGAGATGATATCCGAGGCTGCGGACAATCCGACAGCCGCCGATATTTCGGACAAAAAGGTTCTTACTGCGGAATTTACCGCAAACGGCGAGCATTACACGCTTACCCTTTGCGGCAGCGATTCCTTCGGATGGCAGAGCGGCAGCGGTGATACAGTGTATTTCAAGCCTGACAGCACTGCGGGTGACCGCATTTACGGTGAGCTTTCGGCATACTGTGCCGTGGGTGTGATGTTTCCCGACGCACAGCTCAGCATTGACGCTGAACCATTTGAAAGCAAACTGTATACCAAGGTAAAGTCGGGCAAGGAAAAGTTCTTTGAACAGCAAAGCCACTATTTAAGCGAAAATGAAGTGCACAGCACGCTGATATCACACTCGGGAAGCTCTCGCTATTTCTACTCCTTCAAGGAATATACCAACGACCCTGCAGCGACTGACCCCGACAGCTTTGAAGTAATAACCGACGGCGTTACGGCTTATGACAGGACCGGCACAGACGAAAGCTTCAGCAGTTATCCTGCGGACGAGGTGATCACCGAATACCCGTACTTTGCTGACAACGTAAAGTATTATGAGTATCTTTACAGCTTTGCTTTCAGAAAGGGCGACGATATATATACCGTAGAGTGTCTGCGGTCGGACGGCCAAAGGCAGTATCTAATATTCAATATGCAGGAAAACCCCTGCGGCGGCTGGAATATATCAGACAATGGCGCAGATATAATGACCTATTATTTCATGTCGGAAGCCCCCGTAAACTTTGACGAACTGTTCGCGGGCGTAAAATGACCGTGATCCCGGAGGTATAATATGAAAAGACCCACAAGGACATTATCGAGAATGATCTCTGCTGCTGCGGCTGTAATGACAGCCGGATCGCCTTTAACGGCGTTTGCGGGGCAGCAGCTCGGGCAGACCGACTTTGAGGACGGCGCGGGACTTCCCTGGCATATATGCGAATCAGCCACAGGCAAAATGGACTTTGAGATAGACGACGGTGTTTATAAGATAACCATACTCGACCCGGGCGGTGCTTCACGGGGCGGCGAAGACAGGTGGGACTGTCAGTTCCGTCACAGAGGACTGAAAATAGTCTCGGGGCATCAGTACGAGGTAAAATATGACATAACCGCATCTGAAAGCGGAAAATACTACACAAAGATAGGCAACCTTGACGGCGACCTTGAGGTGTGGCACAACATGGCAACCGGCGACTGGGACTTAGGCGGCACATGGGATCCAATACCAATAAGTGCAAACGAAACAAAACACGTCGAACTCACCTTCACGGCAGGTCAGTCGGTAGATGTGGCAGAATGGGCTTTTCATTTAGGCGGCGACGGTCAGTACACCCCGGGCGGGTGTTTTCCCGAGGGTACGGTGATAACCTTTGACAATATGTCGCTCACAGACCTTACAAGCGATGAAAATGACTATATCCCCGCAGAAAAATGGCAGAGAGCCGATATTCTCACAAATCAGGTGGGATATTTTGAAGAGCGTGAAAAAACAGCTACTCTTTTATGCACAGACAAAAAGCCGCTTGGCTTTGAGGTAAAGGACAGTGCGGGCAAGTCGGTATTTTCGGGAAAGACGGAATATTTCGGCTATGACGAGGATTCAGGCGACACTGTTCATATCATTGATTTTTCTGAAATGAAGAACAGCGGAGAATTCTTTATAGAAGCCGACAACGGCGCAAAAAGCCGCAGTTTCAAGGTGTTTTCACCTGATGAAGTATCCGATTATTCGGCTCTGCTTTACGACTCTCTCAACTATTTCTATCAGAACCGCAGCGGCATAGAGATAGAAAGCAGGTACATAACCTCGGGCGACAAAGACGCCCTTGCGCGCGCCGCAGGACACCCCTCGGATATAGCCGAGATAGAACAGACATGGGGCTACAGCGGCACAAGCGGCACTGCAGACGTTACGGGCGGCTGGTATGATGCAGGCGACCACGGAAAATACGTGGTGAACGGCGGACTTTCACTGTGGATGCTGCAAAACCTTTACGAGACCTTCGATTCACAGGGCAAGGCAGACATATTCCGTGACGGCTCAATGTGCCTTCCCGAAAATTCAAACGGCTTTCCCGACCTGCTTGATGAAGCACGTTTTGAAATGGAATGGATGCTTAAAATGCAGATAGACGGCGGCGAATATGACGGCATGGTGTACCACAAGGCACACGACGAAAAGTGGACAGGCCTCGGCATAGCGCCCGCCGATGATACCATGCGGCGAATAATCAAGCCCCCCACAACAGCGGCGACCCTGAACCTTGCGGCGTGTGCGGCACAATCGGCAAGATTGTGGGAAAAGCTCGACAAAGACTTTTCACAAAAGTGCCTTGATGCCGCAGAAAAAGCATATTCCGCAGCAAAAGCGCACCCGGATATGTATGCACCCCTCGATGAATCGGTGGGCGGCGGCGCATACGGCGATGACGACGCAAGCGATGAAGCCTACTGGGCAGCCTGTGAACTTTACATAACTACGGGCAACAAGGACTATCTCAAGGACGCACGCAGCTTTGACGGATTCATGCAGGTGCCGGTATCCCTCGGCGGCGGAGAAAGCGTTGACAGTGTGGGAACATTTGACTGGGGCAATACCGCCGCACTCGGAACGTTCAGCGCACTTGCAAACGAAAGATCATTTGACAGCGGCGACATAAAGGACGCAGAGAAGTCGCTCACCGAAGCCGCAGACCACTACCTTGCGCTTGAAAAACAGCAGGGATACGGTCTGCCTTATGCGCAGAGCACCCTCAGCTATAACGACAGCGACAAGGGTTATCTGTGGGGCTCAAATTCATTTGCGGCAGACAATTCAATAGTTCTTGCCCTGGCCGAGATATACACAGGCGAAAACAAGTATAAAGACGGCGCTCTTTCAGGTATGGATTACCTTCTCGGAAGAAACGCCATGGACTATTCATACGTTACGGGCTACGGAACACACACTACCGAAAATCCTCACCACCGCTACTGGTCAAATCAGATAGACGAAGCCTTTCCGAAAGCCCCATGCGGTGTTCTTTCGGGCGGACCAAATTCGGGTATGCAGGACCCCTGGGTACGCGGAAGCGGCTGGAAAAAGGGCGAAATACCCCCGCAGAAGTGCTATCTCGATCATATAGAAGCCTGGTCAGTCAACGAATGCACCATAAACTGGAACGCATCTCTCGCATGGCTCACCGCATACACTGCACTGAACGCCGATATAAGACCCGGTGAAGGCGGTGCAGAATCGGGCATATCAAACGACGGCGGCGAGGGCGAATCAAACGACAGCACCACATACGATGAAAAGCGCTCGGACCCGTCTGAGAAGAAACATTCCACAGAGGAGCTGTCAAAGAATCCATCCTACCGTGAAGAAAGTTCATCAGGCGCAAACAGGACCGTAGTTGCAATAGTAATAGGCACCTGTGCTATAATCGCACTCATATCAATTGAGGTATTTGCGTACAAACTAATAAAACTGAAAAATCAGAAGTGATACATCCCCCGGCATCAAACTATTGATGTCGGGGGATATGCATTTTCTGTCAAGAACTTCCGTTCATCGCCTTTTGCGTGAAACTATCAGCACAGCCGCCGCTATAAGTACTATACCGCCCTTGACTGCAAGACCCGTGTGAGGGTTGCTGTCATCAGAAGAAGAACTGCCCGTTTTCTTTCCGGATGTCGTTCCCGAAGAAGCCGATTTTCCTGCAGATGAGGAGCTGCCCGAACTTCTGCCGCTTGTACCGGAGCTTCTTCCTGTTCCTGAACCGCTGCTTGAACTGCTGTCGGAAGATGAGCGTGTTCTGCCGCTTCTTCTGCTGTCGGAAGAATCCTCGGATTGATCATCAGCGTTTTCCTCTGTCTGCTGTGATGAACTGCTGTTGTCACTCTGCTCATCAGTTGAGGTATCATCTTCCTGCTGCGGTGCGGGAGGTGTCTGCCCGTCAGGCTGCCCCTGTCCGGGCTCTCCGTCGGGTCTTTCCGCAGGCTGCTGTCCGCCCTGCTGCTGACCCTCAGCCGATGCCGCCTCAGCTGTCTGCTGACCGTTTATATAGAGGTAATATGTCCCCTCACCGAGCTGTTCCGATGAAAATACCACGCTGTTCGCACTCTTTACCGCTGTGCCCGAATACAGCACATTACCGCTTGCGTCGCGTATCTCAAGGCTGTCTCCTGCCGATATGCTGATATCTGAACCGCCTTGTCTGTCATCGGGACGCATACCCTGTCCGCCGTCGGGTCTGTCTATCTGCTCGGCATTGACAGTATCGTCCTCGGCAGTCACGATCATCTGCTCACTGTTGGTGATGATCTCTGCGGCATCACCTGCTGTTTCGTCTGATTTATCGTCAGCTTTCTCTGCCGTTTCATCTTCGGGTAACTCCTGTATATCGATCTGTACGGCAGATTCTTCATCGGTCTTTTCCTCCGAAACTTCAATAATCATCTCAGTTCCCGACACCGACTGCTGTTCTGCTTTCATCTCCGCAGGCTGCTGTCCCTCAGGCATCTCTGGAGGCTGTTCACCATCAGGCATTTCCGACGGCCGCTGACCGCCCAGACCGCCCATTCCGCCTGTGCCGCCGAATATAACATATCTTCCCGATGTAGGCACTGCCGACATCTGCGACATTCCCACACCTATCAGAGTTCCGCCCGTTACATTGAAGCTGCAGCCGTTATCGCCGTAGTCAAGTGCGGCATTGTCGCCCATCGACGAACCGAATACCTCGGTATATCCGCCCGAAACGTTTATATCACCGTTCGAGTCAAGGCCGTCTCCGTCAGCGTTGATATACCAGTTTCCGCCGCAGATATTCAGCTGATAGCTGTACCCTGTAAGATCGCTGTTTGCAGCGTTTATACCGTCATCTGATGAGCGTATTCTTCCGTTTCCTGCCCACAGATTCACAGTTGCACCCTCAAAACCTTCATTTGAGCTTTCCACTGCGATCGTCGGTCCATAACCGCCCTGTGTGCCTACATTGAGCACATATTCTGCCTTCAGTGCGTCATCTCCCGCAGTAATAACAAGATCACCTCCGTTTATGTTTACCTCACTGTCGCCGTGTATCGCGTCATCAGCGGCATTGACAGTGATATTTCCGCTGTTTATCGTCAGAACGCCTGCCGACTCGGTATCATCCTCATCAGGTGAAGCCTTTATGCCGTCATCTGCCGACTCAACGTTTACGTTTCCGCCGTTTATGGTAAGATATCCATCACTTGCAAGAGCATTGTTCGCTGCCCTGACATTAAGTGTGAAGCTCTCATCTGCCGAGTTTCCCACAGTTACAGATGCAGTTTCACCGCCCTTTATGCCGTTTTTGCAGGCTGAACCGTCAGCAGTCAGAGTGCCTGTGCCGCTGAATATAACAGATGCGCCGCTTTTCACCTTTATTGCCGCACCTTCAAAAGCGTCAGCTGTTTCCGCATCAGCCGAGTCCTCATTTGCAGGGTCTTCATTATCTGTTAGTACATCTGTACCGTCTATGACCACCTCTGCGGAAGCGCCTTTGCCTATTTTCAGCGGAGATGTTTCTGATGATGCAAGCCGTATATCCGACAGCACAAGCACCACGCCTGCCGTGTTCTTTTTCACGGTGATGCTTCCTTCGGCGCAGTCGCCTGATACCACATAAGTACCTGCCGCATTTATAGTAAGCTCTGTACCTTCTATCTTATAGCCTGTACCCTCTGTGTACTCTGCGCTGATGCCGCTGTCTGTGAATGTAAACAGATTTGTATAATCATAGTCTGACGCAGCCGCATTTGCCCATACAGCTCCGCTGCCTATCCCCGTTCCCGAAAGAGCCATAGCCGCCGCTGCTGCAGCGCTCACTGCCTTTTTAGTTATCGATCGTGCTTTCATATCGGTTTCCTCCTCTATAACACACTGTGACCCGTCAGGGTCTGTATTTATCTTACAGTTACTATTATAAAGGCTGTTCCTTAAACCTACTTAAAGCTGTACTTTAAATTTACTATAAATTTCTGCGGCATTGATATCCCGTACAAGCAAAAGACCCGTACTGCGGTAAAACAGTACGGGTCCTGTATTATCTGGTACACCCGATGCGATTCGAACGCACGGCCTTCAGAGTCGGAGTCTGACGCTCTATCCAGCTGAGCTACGGGTGCATGGAACGAACGCTTATCAGCGTTCGTTCAATAAATAATGTTTCGTCGGCTGAACACCGCCGATCTCGCTTGCACGAGAACACAATATTTGATGTTCGTCGTTCTATCTCTTGGACATCAGTAAGTTTTTAAGATCTGACCGGATATCCCCCAAAGGTCTTATCTTATCTTGCTGCCGCAGGGAAGTGACTGGTCGGGGAATACCACTGCAGCGCCGCCGTCGGGGGTGTCTGCCGCAAGTATCATGCCCTGAGATTCAACTCCGCAGAGCTTTGCCGGTGCAAGATTCGATACTATTATTACCTTCTTGCCGATAAGGTCTTCGGGCTGATACCACTGTGCGATACCGCTGACTACCTGACGTCCGCCGAATCCGTCATCAAGCTGCAGGCAAAGCAGCTTCTTTGACTTCTTGACCTTTTCACAGGACTTGACGAGCGCTACTCTCAGGTCAGCCTTTGCAAAGTCGTCAATGGTTATCTGAGGTGCTATCTCATCGGGAGTAAAGTCCGCTGCAGCCTCATCAGCTGACAGCTTAGCCTTAGCCTCAGCCATGTTCTTTTCGATTATGGCATTCAGCTCGGCTATCTCTTTTTCCATATCTATTCTCGGGAAAAGTATCTCACCCTTGTGTACGGTGACATTTGCCGGCAGTACGCCGAACTTTCCTGCGTTTTCATAGGTGCATACCTCAGCAGAAGCGCCTATCTGCTCCCATACCTTAGGCATGGTAGTAGGCATGAATGCCGAAAGCAGAGTGGATATCACTCTTATAGACTCAAGAAGGTTGTAAAGCACCGATGCAAGTCTGGGCTTGTCAGCTTCATTCTTTCCGAGCTTCCAGGGTTCGGTCTCGTCGATGTACTTGTTGGCACGGTCAACCGCTACGAATATCTCTTCAAGCGCATTCTTCAGGCGTGTTTCGTCAATGCACTTGTCAACGTTCTCACGGATAGAAAGAACACAGTCGATAAGCGACTTGTCAATATCGGCTTCAAGGCGTTCCTCGGGAAGGGTGCCGCCGAAATATTTATCAGCCATAGCAACGGTACGGGAAACCAGGTTTCCGAAGCCGTTTGCCAGGTCGGAATTTATGCGGTTTATCATTATCTCGTTTGAGAATGCGCTGTCTGCGCCCAGAGCCATTTCTCTGAGGATATGGTATCTTATAGCGTCAACGCCGTAACGCTCGCCCAGCATAAAGGGGTCTACCACATTTCCCAGCGACTTGGACATCTTCTGCGCCTCGCCCGTTTTGCTCTGGAAGGTTATCCAGCCGTGTACAGCAAGATGCTTCGGCAGAGGTTCATCAAGAGCCATGAGTATCGCAGGCCAGATTATAGCGTGGAATCTCATTATATCCTTAGCTACCATATGAACATCGGCAGGCCAGTATTTGTCATAATCATTGTACTTGCTGTTCTTGAAACCAAGTGCGGTACAATAGTTGGAAAGTGCGTCCACCCATACATATACAACGTGCTTGGGGTCAAAGGTAACAGGTATGCCCCATGTGAATGATGTTCTTGATACGCAGAGGTCTTCAAGTCCGGGCTTTATGAAATTGTTAACAAGCTCTGTGGCTCTTGTCTTGGGACGCAGATAGTCTGTTTCGGTAAGAAGCTTTTCTATCCTGTCGGCAAATGGTGACATCTTGAAGAAATAAGCCTCTTCAGACGCTTCCTTTACAGGACGGTGGCATTCGGGACAGCAGCCGTTTTCGTCAAGCTGGCTCTCGGTCCAGAAGCTCTCACAGGGAGTACAGTATTTGCCCTTGTACTCGCCTTTATAGATGTATCCTCGGTCGTACAGCTCCTTGAATATCTTCTGTACAGCCTCAACGTGATAGTCATCTGTTGTTCTTATATATCTGTCATAGCTGATGTTCATGTAGCTCCAGAGCTTTTTGAACGTTGCCACGATCTCGTCTACATACTGCTGAGGAGTAACGCCCTTATCCCTTGCCTTATCCTCTATCTTCTGACCGTGTTCGTCAGTGCCTGTAAGGAACATGACATCATAGCCCTGCATTCGCTTATACCTCGCAATAGAGTCGCAGGCGACTGTGGTATAGCAATGACCGATATGCGGA
>CADBTD010000333.1 GCA_902797535.1 uncultured Ruminococcus sp.
CTTATGTTTTCTGAACTGAGAGCTGTACCCGTACACCTTGATCCTGATGCGGAGATAAAAGAACAGCGCCTTGTAAAGGCCGTTACAGCAAATGAAGAGATAATGAACTTAGGTTATACTTTGTCCCCGAAAGATATAATCGCACTGTCGAAGTCGGCAGACCTGGACAGCTTTTGCGAACATGTCAGGTCATGCGTGGGCGATGTAAAGGCAAAGCCCATGTACCCGAATTATCCCGAACAGGTCATGGAAATGGATGAAGCGGTCTTCCGCTTTCATCAGCTTCTTCACTATATGTCCACATACGGCATTGAGGAGATCACCGGCGCCGATGTTACAAGGGGCTGGCTCCCCGATCAGGAATGTCCCGAAAAAAATGTTATGGACGAAACGCTGCTTCATGCTAAAGTCATATCTCTTATCGAATGCGGCGAATGCTATAAGTATGCCTACTCGAAGATACTTTCAAAGACCGAACGCATGACCGGCAAAGAAAAAATGATGATACTTGAGTGCGTAAAAAACATGACTCCCGAAGAAATGTGCAGTGTTTCCGTAAAATTCAAGCAGAATCTTCTTGATGTGTTCAATACGGTATTCTGTGATGATTCACTGTCTGCGGGAGATAAGCTCGGCTGTCTGCGCTGTATATGTCAGCACACGGGCGACATCTGGAAGTGCGTGGACTATGCCCTCACAAAGGCAAATTTCCATTTCAGGACTTCGCAGAAGCGCCTTACAGTAAGACTGCTCGAAAGCTATCCTGTCTCGGATCTCAAGGCAAATCTCATCCTTTCAAACAAAAAGGGCGAGAGAACTCTGCTCATGCTCAAATTCATTGATTTCAACGAATACAGCCGCAGCGAAGAACATAAAAAGATAGTTGCACAGTTCAGAAGCGGTGAACTGCGTTCCTGGGAATCACGGGCGAAGTATCTTGTGAATAGCAAAGCTCCCGAGGCGGTAGACTACTACGGCGACAGACCCGGAATAATGCTGAGAAATCTTACCTATCTGCTGAGAAACGGTTACTCCGCAAAGGAGATCTCGGCAAAGCTGACGGAAAAGGCAGATTCGCTCAGCACTCAGACTATAGTCAGCCTTATGTCGTTTTTCGCACGTCCTGCCGAAAGCTGGGAAAACAGCGCAAGGCACATAGAAGCACAGCTTGTATACTCAATGCTCGCTCCCCTGCTGAACGACAGGCTCAGAGCGAACAAGACCCTGCTCAGCGGCAGAAAGGTATATATAGATATGCCCGGATTTGACCTTGAACATTCGGCTGTCAGGGTGACAAACAAGTCCACAGAGGGCGGATATATCCGTTCGGGTCTTGCCTACAGGATACCCGATGATGCCGAGAAAATACGCTTTTTCATATACTGGAACGACAAGGAACGTGTTGACGTTGACCTGCACGCGTCAGCAAGAACGACCGACGGCAGCGAAATAAACATAGGCTGGAACGAGGGATACAAGACGAAGGGCGGGACTCTTGTTTTCAGCGGTGACATCACTCACAGCAATGCAGCAGAATATATCGACATAGACCTTGTGAAGGGCAAGAACAGCATCAGCACAGTGTCTGCAAATATAAACCTGTATTCGGGGTACGACAGCTTTGGTGAGATAGACGAGTGCTTTGTAGGCGCTATGGCTGTAAAGCAGACAGGAGAAAAAATCAGGCACTACGACCCGAAAAACTGCTTTTTCACGCACTATCTCACAGGAAAGTACCGCACACTGAACTACGGCTATGTCGATGTTCAGAACAGAGTCATTGTGTTTGACGGGCTTGAGACCAGCCAAGGATACTACAGCGCGGCAGCAAGAGACAACGCTTTTTCGCTCAAAGACTATCTGGAGATACTCTTCAGGGCGCAGGGCGCTGTTTCCGTGGGAAATGCCGAGGAAGCTGACGTTGTTCTTGTCATGGGCAAGCCTTCAGATGTTGACGGCAAAGAGGTCAGCCTTATCGACAATAATTTCTTCATGGAGTCGGAAAATGCTTGACAAAATGGCGTAAAAATGTTATAATAAAGGTATAGTAAGCGTTTTATGCACTTGTTTTATAATGATAACTTCCTTTTGAAAAAATCAATACGATAAGTGCATAGAGTTTGTTATCAGCTTGCTTACTATTCCCGAAAAACAGCTTGCAGGCGTTGCAGCGGAGAAAGCGGTTCGAGACCGCAAAGCGGCTTCCTTTTAAAAATTATGGATTTATCTCCGCAAAATGCAGTTTGCCGCAGGATAGCCTGCAGGTCTTTAAAAAATCGGCAAGCGTTTTCACAGGGCCATAAATAATTTATTTATATATGACTTCCTTTTATGATCAATTAAAAGTGATATTATTCCCTGTGAAAGTCTGTCATAAAATAGCTTGCCTGCAAAAACAATGCCGAGGATAGAAATATCCCCGGCTTTTTTGCGTTGTTATGAGATTGTCAGCAGTTGCCCGTATACACATATTTCAGCTGTTCACGGGCGATATCCACAAGGCGGTATATGTGCTGTACATCAGTTGCTCCCCTGTCGGTCATTCTGAATCTCGGGAAGAATCTTGATATGTGAAGCGGTATCTCACTGCCGATGACTCTTCCGCTGCTGTCGGCAAGAGAGGATATCCACTGAGATATCTGCCTGATCTCCTCCTCGTGATCGTTCAGCTGAGGCACTATCAGGGTGGTTATCTCAACATGGCATACCTGCACTGCCCTGCTTATAAAGTCAAGGACAGACTTCAGATCGCCGCCTAACACATCACGATAGACCTGTTCGGAAAAGCATTTGAGGTCGATATTCATAGCGTCAATATATGGCGCTAACTGTTCCAGCACCCACAATCCGGCAGTGCCGTTTGTCACAAGAACGTTTTTCATTCCCGCCTCGTGAATGAGTTTCGCAGTATCACGGACAAATTCAAAGCCCGTAAGCGGCTCGTTATAGGTAAAAGCAGCGCCGATATTGCCATCAGACCTGTAATGCTGTGCAAGTGCGGCGATCTGTTCGGGGGTAAAGGTATCTGCCCTGTCACGGAAAGTCATAGCCTGCTGTGACCAGCTTATCTCGTGATTCTGACAGAAAGGACAGCGTATATTGCACCCATAGCTGCCCACTGAGATTATCTTTGACCCCGGGAAGAATCTCTTCAGCGGCTTTTTCTCTATCGGGTCAAGGGCAATCGAGGTCACTCTGCCGTAATTTTCGGGGATCACCCTGCCATCAGCACATATTCTTGCGCCGCAAAAACCTCTCTGCCCCTCTTTCAGGATACAATGACGGAAACAGACTTCACACTGTATCATACGCTCACCTACTTATGTCTTACTACCTCAAACCTGTGAAGAGTTATATCGTCATCATAGGATATACCGCCCTTGTACATAGCTATCTCCACCTGCTGTTCAACCGTGTCAACGCCCTCAAGGTCGGGCAGCAGAAGTCCCCTTTTGTGACCGCTTGAAACTATGACACCGTAGCGCTTTACGTCAAGCTGTCCTATAGAATCAACAAGCTCGGGCTCACAGAGAACATCAACGTTTATCTCAAGGGAAGGCAGTTCATCCTTAGTTATCGCAGGAAAACGGGGGTCACGGGTGGATGCACTGACGGCGTTTGCGATTATCTCTTCAGCAATAGAGCTTTTTGTCGCCATGATCGTGCCGATACAGCCGCGCAGATCACCGTTTTTGTGTATGGAAACAAAAGCGCCTGCCTTAGTGTTTTTCATCTCATCGGGGATATAGTCGGGCATATCCGGCAGTTTTCCTGTAGTCACATAGCACTCAACAGTGTCCCTTGCAAGCCTTACATAAGGGTCGGGGGCTTTTCTGCCCACAGGATAGAATGTGCATATGCCGTATCCCACGCCCGTAACGTCCTCATGGGAAAGCTGTGTGGCCTTGACCTCACAGCCGTCAAGCGCTCCTGCCATTATAACGAACGAGCGATGACCGCACTCCGCCGCCTTTTCGCAGAATGCTTCATCAAAGTCAAGAAGCTCATCAAATGCGCCCCGTGAGCAGACGTCCATAATGCGTCTGTCGTATTCGGGCCCTTCGGGGGCAAAGCCGTATGGGCCGTAGTCCTGAAGCTTATGGGAAAGGTCGCCGCTTGCCACAAAGACCGCTCGTCTTCCCGTCTGTTCAACAGCCTGTGCTATTATCCTGCCGAATTCATAGTGAGTTTTCAGCGGCAGTCCCGAAAGACCGAGCCTTATGATCTTTCCTCCCGAATATTTCCGTCGGATAAAGTACAGAGGCACCATTGTACCGTGATCAAGGCGGCTGTCACGCTCTCCCCTTGTGCCCGCAGGAAAATCGGATCTCTTGGCGAGCTTTTCTATAAGTGTGACAAGCTTGCTGTCATACTCCTCATCAAAAGTGACATCGGGGGCACGAAAATCAGCAAAAGAGCCCTGTGCCCTTTTCCCCGGGGAAATATGGAAATAGTCGTAATACATGACAGAGTGCGGGCTCGATATAATGATAGTTTCAGGCTGAATGGCAGCTATCTCATCAGCTGTCCGTTCATATGCTTCGATAGTCTTACGGACTTTCTGCTCACTTCCCCGCCCTACTTGCGGCACGATAAGCGGCGGATGCGGCACCATGAATGCGGCTTCTACAGACATTGGCGGACCTCCTTTGTGTATAAAAATACTATTACTGATATTATAACACTTCTCCGCCGAAAGTGCAAGGCTTTCGGCTTGTTTTGCCGCAAAACCGAAGGCTGTACAGCCGAAACTGTACAGCCTTCTTGCACATATGTCATTGAAAGGACAGGTAGATGCCGGTTTAAAGCATCTTA
>CADBTD010000334.1 GCA_902797535.1 uncultured Ruminococcus sp.
ATCCCGACAATATTACGGCATTGACAAATGCAAAATACAGCAGTATAATAAATATATATCTGATCGGAGGTATCTATGAAAAAGACAATGAAAATATTTGTTCTTATCAGCAGTATATGCACAATAATATGCGGCATATGGTTTCTTGCTGCAGGCATTATGGATATTCCCGTGCCGAAGCCTGTTATGATACTGTTCTGCATCGGCTGTCTGGTATCTGGGACTGTAAACGTAAGAAATGCTGTCAAATCCGAAAAAAAGTGAGATCATTTATATGAAAATGAACAGAATAAGTGATGCGGTATATGCTGCATCAAGTATGGAAGTGATAGACCATTGAAAGCAGGCAGAAATAATAACACCGTGCTGTACGGTACAGCAATACTCCTATTCCTTTCGGTCAGTCATGTGCTGGTCGAACAGGAGTTTTTTCTGAAATTTCTGTTAAGTATTGCTGATTTGGAATTCTGGAATCTTTACTTTGACCCTATCTTCTACGCAGTCTTTGCCGTGATATTCATAGTCATCCGGCATAAAACGCTTGCAGACAGCATGAACGACTACATAAAAAACTATAAAAAATACTTGCCCCATGTTGCTGTATCAGTACCTGTCACCTTAGTATTGATCATAGCGTCAGCAATTTGCATCAGTCATTTCGGTATCGGGGACAGCACCAATGAAGCCGCACTTAATAATGCGGTCAGAGAAGCTCCTTTGATCGAAGGGATAACTTTGATCCTTATCGGACCTTTTGCAGAAGAAATGGTATTCCGCGGATTTATCTATGAAAAAGTGCGGTGCAGGATAAAAGATGACAGAAAACTGCTGATAGTCCTGTGGATAATGATCACTTCCGTATTGTTTGCGGCAAACCATTTTGATCCGGAGGATATCAAAAGTCTGAAACTGATGGCAAGTTATCTTATAGTGTTTTTTGAGGGGCTTGTAATGACAGTTCTGTATGAAAAAGACAGAAACATCTTTTCAAGTCTGTTACTGCATTGTACTGTAAATACTATTGCATTTATGAAATAATATTTCCAATACATCTGAAACAAGGCAGGGAGAACCGGTTCCCTGCCTTGCTTGTTTTCGCAATAAAGAGAGCTCATCATCACGAAAAATGCTGATATCATCTGTCTCTTTTCGGGTCACGACGTGATCGCCAAAATAGCGGCATTTTTACGACGTTTCAATGCCCCTGAAAAACATCAGAGCGCCGCTGTGTATATGCAATTGCAACAACTGAAAAAGCTCACGGCTGTGCATCATGCTGATTTTTGTAAATTATGCGCGAGCGTATTGACACTGTGTCAGAATAGTGCTATAATATTTATAATGACGCAGTGTCAGAATGGAGATTTACGGAAGGAAAGTTAAATAATGTGTAAAAAAATCAAAAATCTTGTATTTCCCTTGATTAATATTTTGTTGTCTATTTTTTTAATTACTATCATATCTACGAATAGTGAAAAAATGTTTTTTACAATATTGCTTGGATTTATAATGGGTGGGATTATCCCGTTTGTATTTATTCTTATATTTCAGATTGATACAACCGATTGTTTTCTTTCTAAGCTTATATTTGTTATCATTTCAATAATAGTTTGTGCTTTTTCTTGGTTAAGTATATTGGATTATAGGCAAATATATATACCGTTAGTTATAGAAACCGTATCCATATTTTACTATTTGCTGATTGATTATTCCGACGATTTTGATCAAGGTATATTTATTAAGATAATAAAAGCTTTGGTTCTTTCATTATCTAATCCACTTATGATATATATTGGTATATTGTTGGATTTGATTAATTCAATAGATATGACTAAGTTTACAATTCCGGGATAATACTCCATAATGATGATAAATCATATATCGTAGAAATAAGTAAAATCTTTCGTTTACTGAACATGGTTTTCTTTTTATCATGAAACTATCATTTCATACAATTGAATTTGACATGGCCACCATAAAGGCGCTTGAGGGCAGGACCGACCGCTACATAGTGCCGCTGGGCATCGATAAGCATATCACACGGTGGATAAAAGATGACAGCAAGGTCACGAACCTTGCCTGGTGGGAAAGCTGCGACCTTGACGGTGCGGAGGTGTACTGCACTCCTGCAAACCACAAATCGGGAAGAGCGCTCGATAACCAGCAGACAACGCTTTTTTGTTCCTGGGTGATAAAGGACGGCAGTCATCAGATACTCGAAAGCAGTGACACAGGCTACGGAGCGCACTTTGAAGAGATCCACAGACGCTTCGGGGATTTTGACCTGTTCATGCCCGACAGCGGTCAGTACAGCATAAACTGGCACTACTGGCATATGTTCCCCGAGGAAAGCGCACTTGCAGCCGAGACCCTCGGTGCGAAGGCAGTAATGCCCATTCACTGGGGCGCTTTCGTACTGTCAGACCATGGCTGGGACGACTCGCCCGAAAGAGTCACCGCCGCCTGCGAGGACAAAGGCATAGAGGTCATAACTCCGAAGCTGTGTGAAACAATGACACTCAGCGGCTCGGAAAATTATCATGAGCGCTGGTGGAGAGAGTACGAATGACCGCCAAAGTATTTCTGACGAGGTGACAGTTATTAAGATAGTCATTCTAATGGGAGATCCGAACAGGCATATAAATTTGGAAAAACACTTTAACGGAGGTACACTGATATGGAAAAAGAAAAACTTATCCTGACGGAAGAATGGGACAAGACCTTCCCGAGATCGGACAAGACCGAGCATAAAAAGGTCACTTTCATCAACCGCTACGGCATTACTCTTGCAGGTGACCTGTACTCTCCGAAAAACGCTTCAGGAAAGCTGCCTGCTATCGCAGTATGCGGACCTTTCGGGGCGGTAAAGGAGCAGTGCTCGGGACTTTATGCACAGACCCTTGCTGAGAAAGGCTTTGTCACCCTTGCATTTGACCCGTCATTCACAGGCGAAAGCGGCGGCACACCGAGATATATGGCATCTCCCGACATAAATACCGAGGATTTTCAGGCAGCAGTGGACTTTCTTTCGCTCTGCGATACAGCCGACCCCGACAAGATAGGCATACTCGGCATATGCGGCTGGGGCGGAATGGCTATCAACACGGCGGCACTCGATACAAGAGTAAAGGCTACAGTTGCCTCGACCATGTATGATATGACAAGAGTAAACGCAAACGGATACTTCGACAGCGAGGACAGCGAAGAAAAGCGCTATGAGAAAAAGGCAGC
>CADBTD010000335.1 GCA_902797535.1 uncultured Ruminococcus sp.
AAAGAAAAGCTGTATCAGATGCCTACATACCGAATGAAGCGTGAAGAAGTCAAAACCGTTATCTTCCGTTATATCTTCGGCTAATACAACACACAAAGGATCAACAGCTTCAATGCAGGTGGCCTCCCACCTGTGGCACTAAGAACTTCAATCGAGTCGGCTCATCATGCCGCCTGACTCCTGCCTCTCCAAGATTTTGGGTATTTTTTGACTGCACTTTTCTTGACAATTACAGAATGTTCATTTTTCAGAACATAAATGTTGAAAGACGCCATTGCAGCAGCAGGAAACAAACATAATGTAACAGATCAAACAAACGCTATGGCAAACAGCCTGAATATTATTGCACAAACTTTTGGTTACAGAAAAAACTAAGAATGCAGATTGTCCAATATTAATCGAGTAAGATCTTTCCATCACTGATCTTAATGATTCTGCTGCATTTTGAAGCAGCCTGCATATCATGAGTTATTATAATAACAGTTTTTCCGCTGTCATTTATTTTTTTGAAACAATCCATAACGATGTCTCGGTTTTCTGTATCAAGAGAACCTGTCGGTTCATCAGCTAACAGAAGTTCCGAATTTGAAGCGAGTGCTCTGGCTATCGCTGTTCGTTGTTTCTGACCTCCGGATAAAGACGATACTTTTTTTTCGGCATATTCCGAGATGTTCATCTGCTTCATACATCTTTGTATTATTTCTTTCCTGTTCTTTTTATTCCTTGCAAGAAGAGGGATCTCAATATTTTTGTATACAGAATAGCTATTTATCAGTGCAAAGTTCTGAAAAACAAAGCTGATCTTATCTCTTCTGAAAGATTCCAGTTGTTTATTATTAAAATGACTTATATCCATATCATCAAAAAAATAATTTCCTTTGGTAGGAATATCCATTCCACCGAGTATGTTCAACAATGTTGTTTTCCCTGATCCGGAAACTCCAACTATTGCTACAAATTCTCCTTTGTTTATCTGCAGATCAATGTTCTGTAAAGCAATTGTTTTTACTCCATCTGTATCATATATTTTTGTAAGATTTTCAAGTTTGATCATAAGCTCCTCCTAACATCATCGCGGGAGATTTTTTTAACAAGGTGTTGACTGAAATAACATAAGATACAGTAAGTGTTAGCACTTCAAATAAAACCGCAAGGCTCAAACAGTATAAGAAAATATCTGTACTTATGTCTGTTCTGTATAGATATGCTATTATTCTGTGGAAGATTATCCCGAAAACAGGCATGGATAATAAAGCTGTGATAATATATTTGGAAATAAGTGCTTTTTTAATAAACAGTGTATCAAAGCCTTGTGTGAGCAGTATTCCGTATGTATAGCGAACTTTATGTGATGAAACGTACATCATACATATCATTGTGATAAATGCTGATACGATTATTACTCCTATGACCCTGACCAGACCTTTTATATAATTATAGGATTCCTTTTGATTTGATATAAAAGTCTGATCTATACTTTGACCGATCATCTTTTTGTTTTTTTCAAGACCATACCTTTTTACTGCATTTTTTGCTTCTTCAAAATCATGTCCGTCCGAAGCCGCTATCATAAAAGTATTTGTTAATGCCCGTGATGACAATCTTAGAATACAGTATTCCGAATCTAAAGCAGGCGAATTTATTCCCTGCCCGATATTCATGACGGCAGAAGGGTCTAATATTGTTTGATCGGCAAGTCTGCCTGCTACGATCATATAACGCTTCTGATCGAATTCGTCATATTCATATTTTTTTCCTAACTCAATGCTCTCATAACCGGAACCGAGATAAACAAGGTCTGTATGATCATCGTCTTCTATTATTTTTTCAGCTTCATCAAATGATATCCCATCGCTTATCCTGATGTCGAACATATCTAATACGCAGGGATCGGCATACACAGCTTCGTAAAATCCGCCTTCACAGTTCTGATTGTCTTTTGCGTGGCCTTTTTGTATATCCGCAAACTCCTTGATATCACAAAAATAGTTCATTATGTACTCGCCTGCCGCAGCGACCTCATCAAGCTCTGCGATCCTTTTATTATCATAATGCTCCAGCATAACTTGCTCTGCATTGTCTTCGTCACGGTCTGAAAAAAGACCCGTTTTTTTTGCACCGAAATTCAGCAATTCATCTGCTTTTCGGTATGCGGATATTTCGGATATATATACCGCTACAGCATAATTGATCAGCAAAATTGCTACTGTCATCATTAATGCCAATAGCAGTATGTCTTTTTTTTCTTTTAGAAGAAGATCTCTTATGAGATATGTCTTTTTCATATGATCATCCTCACATATTTGTTGAATTTAATACCGCTGCGGGCATTATCTTTTTTGCTTTGATAATAGCGGCGGTACTGTTGATGAACAATATAATGATAAGTCCTGCAATAACGACAGGTATCTTTACAAAAATATTTTTTTGTATCGTATAAAGATCTGATGTTATAGCACGATATGTCAGGAACAATACTACAGAGAGCAGCAAAGCAGCAGCCGCAGCTCGGAATATATCTTTTATAAACAGGATATATATTTTTGAAATGCTGTATCCGAATGCTCTTCTTACTGCTATCTCCTTATGGCGCTTTCTTATCCATATATCCGAAACTGCAAACGTTGTAATAAAAGAGAATATTCCGGCTATGCCAAAAAACAGACTGCTCATCTTAATGGTCGTTTGCCCGGAAGAATAACAGAGTTTCCATGGGGCATTTACAGAGTGGTCATAGATCTCAAGATTGTCGTATTTTTTTGCAAAGCTGTCGAAGCTTTCCAGTTCCTTTTCAAGCGCAGCTGCATCATACTTATTACTTGAAATATCTACTGTAATAAAAAACAGATCACTCGTATATTCCTTTTTTAGTCTGTCAGATGCCGTTTCCCAAAGCAGATATATTTTGTCGTCATCACCATCGATATTTGTATTTCCCGATACTGCCACGATATTCATTCTCATATCATTCAATATGATATATCTGTCAGGACCATCCTTATGACTGAAATTATCATATATATATTCCGGAACGATCACTGAGTTTTCTTTCTTATCTTTTATCTGCCTGATGAATTTCCCGTTCTTATCTTTTATCATAAGGTCTTCATTCTGTCTGAACAGCAGTCCGACGCTCGATGATATGAAAGTATCGTCAAGACACCAGTAGGTAGATGTATATACTACTATATTTCCGTGACTGACATTACTTGATATATCAACAAGTTCTTTGAGCGGTTTTTCGACCGATTCAAACCCCGTTGATCCGATCTCATAATATCCGCTCATATTTATCTTATAAGGATTTACCGAATGCTTTGCAGTGTATATTTTTCCATAAAGATCTGCAATGTTCAACAGTACGAAGCATGATGCTGTTATTGCAATTATCATCAGCAGATCAGCAACATCAACTACGAATTTATTTAATTGTTTTCTCACATTATCACCTATAAAAATGTTGTTTTCGCAAAGCTTCATGCGAAAACAACAAATTTTACCGTTATTTATCTTACTGAAGGATCATTTTTCACTTTTTTTGCTTTTGACATACCCTGTTTCTCCGTAGATGTTCATTTTCGTGCAGCCGCGGTTAACAGATTCCTTGCTGTAATATTGTGAACTCTTATTATAATTTCCTGCTGTAAGGTATAATTTTTTTCCTGCTGTTTTTGAAATGGTTTTTCCGTTACCATCACATTTAAGCGCCATAGGTTGAACATAGCACTTTTTTTCATACACCCATGAACGGTCATAACCACTTAGGTATCCGCCGTACCATACTGTGCCTCCAATTATTTCCTTTCTGAAATCTACATGAGCATCTATTTTAAGACTATACTGGGTACTGCTTAATGTACCATCGTTTGCTTCATCCCATACGGTTGCCGCATCCGCCCCGATAGCTGAAATGCTTGACATAGATGCAGTCATAACTCCTGCTGCAATAACAGACATTATTCTCTGTGATAATCTCATAGATCATTCTCCTTTAAAAATAATTCTACAATTTCTGCGCAGGAATTGTTTCATATGTTATTATACATCAAATCATTTAACTTTTCAATATGCATATTCGCCAAATATTGGTCGAATTATTCCTGAAAAAATATTTTGTTTTTGATATCACACTTTGTGAACAAAGCATTTATAAACTGCGTGATTGTTGAAAAAAAGCTCATCATAGGTATCTGCTGAATCAGACTACTTGTGTCCATGCGCTGTTTCCTTTCTGCCCTTTTGACTCCTTATCTATATTTTCGAGCCTTATCGTCAGGTCAGAGATTCGTTTACAGCTTCTTTCAGGATCCATCTCTTAGCGAACCCCTTGCTGTTCAGTTATGTGCTTCATGTCTGACTAGTTTTTTTGATAATCCGAAACTGGAAGAATTATATATCAGAGGGTGCTCTGATATATCCGGATTAGAAAAACTTAGTGGCTTAAAGGTGTTTTCTTTTTGGAATGCTGATATCAGCGATCTGTCTTATATCAGTTCACTGCATAAATTAAACGATCTTGAAGTTCGTACATCAAATGATCTTGATTGCAGAAATATAGATCAATTGTGTGAATTAGAGAAGCTTGAAATATTTGGTGATTTGCTCAGTAATTATCAATCGATAGCCGATTTACCTAAGTTAAGTTATTTA
>CADBTD010000336.1 GCA_902797535.1 uncultured Ruminococcus sp.
GAGGTAGTGCTCGAATGTCTGATACCTTTTGCGAGCAGGAACCTGGTAAACGCACTTGAACAGGGAACAAATATGCCTGTAGTGCTGAAATACGGTATTATAATGTTTATAATGGCGCTGGCTTCGCTTGCCTGCGGTGCGCTTTCAGGATATTACTGTGCAAGGGCAAGTGCGGGATTTGCAAAAAATCTGAGACGTGATCTTTTCTATAAGGTGCAGGATTTTTCCTTTGCAAATATCGACAAGTTTTCCACTTCGAGCCTTGTAACAAGGCTTACCACAGACGTTACCAATGTGCAGAACGCATTCATGATGGTGATAAGAATAGCTGTCAGATGCCCGTTCATGCTGGTATTTGCGCTGACTATGGCTGTAATAATGAGCCCCAGCCTTGCTATGATATACCTGCTGATAGTGCCTGTGCTCGGTTTCGGACTTCTGTTTATCGCAAGAAAGGCTATGCCTATATTCAGAACGCTTTTCAAGAAATACGATGCACTTAACGAGTCGGTCCAGGAAAACGTCAGCGGCATTAGGGTGGTAAAGTCATTCGTGCGTGAGGAACATGAGATAGAGAAGTTCAATAATGCTTCTCAGATACTCAAGCGTGACTTTACTCATGTTGAGAAGATACTTGCTTTTAATGCACCTATAATGCAGTTCTGCATTTATGTTACCATGCTGTTCGTATCATTTTTCGGTGCGAAAATGGTAATAGGCTCGGGCGAGTCAAAACTTCAGGTAGGCGATATGCAGAGTATGCTCACCTACAGTATGCAGATAATGATGAGCCTTATGATGATATCAATGATATTCGTTATGGTGACTATGTCGATAGAGTCTGCAAAGCGTATATGCGAGGTGCTTGATGATGAGAGCACCATAAAGAATCCCGAAAATCCTGTTGATTCCGTAAAAGACGGCAGCATAGACTTTGACGGTGTGAAATTTGCTTATTCCGCAGACGCGGACAAGAACGTGCTTGAGGGTATCGACCTTCACATCAAGTCGGGGCAGACCATAGGCATAATAGGCGGTACGGGAAGCTCAAAGACTTCGCTGATACAGCTGATACCGCGTCTTTACGACGTAACAGGCGGTTCTCTTAAAGTCGGCGGTGTCGATGTAAGAGAATACGACTTAGAAACGCTCCGCAGTCAGGTTTCGGTAGTGCTTCAGAAGAACGTGCTGTTCTCGGGTACTATAAAAGAAAACCTTCGCTGGGGCGATGAGAACGCTTCGGATGAAGAACTTGAAAGAGTGTGCAGACTGGCGCAGGCTGACGAGTTTATAGAAAAATTCCCCGACAAGTATGACACATATATCGAGCAGGGTGGTACAAACGTATCGGGCGGACAGAAGCAGAGGCTCTGCATAGCAAGAGCACTTCTCAAAAAGCCGAAGATACTCATACTCGATGACTCGACAAGTGCGGTGGATACCAAGACAGATGCACTTATCCGCAGGGCTTTTGCCGAGGAGATACCCGATACCACCAAGCTGATAATCGCACAGAGGATATCCTCGGTGCAGGATGCAGACCAGATAATAGTTCTTGACGGAGGCAGAGTAAACGGTGTGGGCACACATGAACAGCTTCTCGAAACTAATGAGATCTACAAGGAAGTATACACCTCCCAGAACAAGGTATCTGACGAAAAGGAGGTGAGCTGAGATGCCGAGACAGCCTTATGTAAAAGACCCCAATGCTCCCAAGCCCCAGGTAGGCAGGATCATCGGCGAGCTTTTCAGAAATTATAAGAAAAGGCTCACATTCGTGCTTATATGTCTTCTTTTCAGCTCGATAGCAGGATCGATAGCTTCTGTATTCATGAACCGCGTAGTTGCAGTTATACAGGATGCGCTTGAGATATACAAGGAATCAGGCGCAGAGGCTGCGCTCGATTTTGCTAGACCTTCTCTCACAGCGCTCTTTGTGACCATGCTGATAATATACATACTCGGCATAGCGGCTTCGACGGCGCAGCAGCTCAATATGGCTGTTATAACACAGGGACACCTTGCTCATATGCGTGAGAAGATGTTCAGACACATGGAAAAGCTGCCGATAAAGTATTTTGACCAGCACCCTCACGGCGATATAATGAGCCACTACACAAACGATATAGACACGTTAAGACAGCTTATATCCCAGTCATTGCCGCAGATGCTCAATGCTGCACTCACGCTTATAGTGCTGCTGTTGATAATGTTCTATCTCAGTTTATGGCTGACACTTCTGGTATTCGTGGGAGTGTTCGTAATGATGCTCGTTACAAAGAAGATAGGCGGAAACAGCGCAAAGTACTTCATACGTCAGCAGAAGGCGCTGGGCAAGACCGAGGGTTATATTGAAGAGATGGTCGAGGGACAGAAGGTCGTAAAGGTGTTCTGTCACGAGGAAAAGAGCAAAGCAGGTTTTGACGTTGTCAATGAGGCACTCTTTGAAGATGCCAACAGCGCAAACAAATATGCGAACATACTCATGCCTATAATGGGTAACATAGGAAACATCATGTACATACTCATGTCCTTTGTGGGCGGCGTGCTGATACTTGCAGGCGTGCCTAACGTTTCACTTTCGGGACAGGAGATGACACTTGCGGTAGTTGTACCTTTCCTCGGCATGACAAGGCATTTCTGCAACACGATATCGCAGGCTTCACAGCAGATAAACGCAGTGGCTATGGCTATGGCAGGCGCACAGCGTATCTACAGCATAATAGATGAACAGCCCGAACTTGATGAGGGTTATGTAACTCTTGTTAATGCAAGATACGGCAAGGACGGTCAGCTTGAGGAGTGCGAGGAGTGTACCAACATCTGGGCATGGAAGCACCCGCATCAGGACGGCACTACATCTCTCACAAAGGTCGAGGGTAAGGTGGAGCTCAACGACGTTGACTTCGGATATGTCCCCGAAAAGATAGTTCTTCACGGGGTATCGATATACGCTAACCCCGGCGAAAAGGTAGCATTTGTCGGTGCAACAGGCGCAGGAAAGACCACCATAACTAACCTGATAAACCGTTTCTACGACATAGCGGACGGAAAGATACGCTATGACGGCATAAACATAAACAAGATAAAGAAGGACGACCTGAGAAGGTCGCTGGGTATAGTTCTTCAGGACGTAAATCTGTTTACGGGAACTGTAATGGAGAACATACGCTACGGAAAGCTGACTGCTACCGATGAGGAGTGCAAGGCTGCGGCTAGGCTTGCCAATGCCGACGACTTCATCAGCAGACTGCCTGACGGGTACAACACCATGCTTACAGGCAACGGCGCTAATCTGTCGCAGGGACAAAGGCAGCTTATATCCATAGCCCGTGCGGCGGTAGCCGATCCCCCTGTAATGATACTCGACGAGGCTACAAGCTCGATAGACACCCGTACCGAGGCGCTGGTATCACGAGGAATGGACGGACTTATGTTCGGCAGGACGGTATTTGTCATAGCGCACAGACTGTCTACCGTACAGAATTCAGACGTTATCATGGTGCTTGACCAGGGCCGCATAATCGAGCGCGGCAACCACAAAAAGCTCATCGAAGAAAAGGGAAGATACTATCAGCTTTATACGGGTGCGTTTGAGCTGGAGTAAGCTTTGCAGATAACGGAAACAAACCGCGCACGGTTTGTTTCAACAAATATCTTTTCGAGATATTTGGGAGATAAGAAATGACCGCCCGCAGTGGATAAACTCACTGCGGGCGGGATTTTTTGCGGTATGTTGACAGCGCAGAAAAATTGTGATATAATTGCTGACAAGAAATAAACAAAGTCCCGAGGCTGATGCTTCGGGACTTTTATCTTTATGTGATTTACAGGCGCTGGAGAACGAATATCTCGTAGATAGCTCTTACAGCTTTCTCGAAGTCCTTTTCGCTTACGCCGATTATGATGTTCAGCTCGCTGGAGCCCTGGTCTATCATCTTTACATTTACATGAGCGTGTGCAAGTGCCGAGAATATGCGTCCTGCGGTACCTCTTTCGCTCTTCATGCCTCTTCCGACAACGGCGATGAGTGCAAGGTCTGTTTCGATATCTATAAGGTCGGGGTGAACATTTCTGTGAAGACCCGAAAGTATCTCCTGCTCACGCTCGCCGAATTCGCTCTGGTGAACGACTATCGACATGGTGTCGATACCCGAAGGCATATGCTCGAAAGAGATGCCGTTTTTCTCAAACTGCTCGAGTACCTTTCTTCCGAAGCCGAGCTCACCGTTCATCATGTCCTTCTCGATATTTACTACCGAGAAGCCCTTCTTTCCTGCGATGCCTGTGATAGTATAAAGAGGCTTCTGGCTGGTGGACTCAACAATGAAGGTGCCGGGGTCGCCGGGCTTGTTGGTGTTCTTGATATTTATCGGTATGCCTGCCTTGCGCACGGGGAAGATAGCGTCTTCGTGAAGAACGCCTGCACCCATATAAGCAAGCTCACGGAGCTCCTTATAGGTGATGGTGCGGATAGGCTCGGGGTTTTCAACTATGCGGGGGTCGCAGATAAGGAAGCCCGAAACATCGGTCCAGTTTTCGTAAAGGTCTGCGCCTGTGCCTGCTGCAACGATAGAGCCTGTGACATCAGAGCCGCCGCGGGAGAAGGTCTTGATGGTGTCATTGGGCATACTGCCGTAGAAACCGGGAACTACTGCGCGCTCTATGGTCATGAGTCTTTCACCCACTGCCTTGATGGTGCGGTCAGAGTCAAAGCTGCCGTCTTCCTTGAAGAATATCATCTCGGCAGGGTCAACGAAGCTGTAGCCTAAGTATGCTGCGAGCACAAGACCGTTGAGGTATTCGCCTCTTGATGCAGCGTAGTCACGGCCTGCTCTTCCTATAAAGCAGGACTTTACAGTCTCAAACTCAGCGGTGAGGTCGAGGTCTATTTTCAGCTCATCTATGATGCTGTTATATCTTTCCTTGATAGCTTCAAATTCCTTTTCAAAGTTCTTGCCCTTTACAGCAAGCTCATAGCAGCCGTAGAGCATATCAGTTACCTTAGTATCTTCCTTGAAGCGTTTGCCCGGGGCAGAGGGTACGACGTATCTTCTTGATTCGTCAGAATGTATTATCTCTGCTACCTTGCGGAACTGCTCTGCGCTTGCGAGCGAGCTGCCGCCGAACTTTACTACCTTTACCAATGTAAAAACTCCTCACATTATAAATTTAATTAAAAATCACATACTCTATTATAGTTTATTTTTCATATTCCGTCAATGTGCAAACAGTACAAGATATTGTTAATTTTCTATGTACCCGATGTGCGTACTGTTGTACGTCTGTGGCGGACACTATGTGCATGGATACGGAAAAAAGAAAGTATCAGCGCGGTGATATGGTCTGCGGTCAAAAAAAATCTCCGCAGTCCGCAGACTGCGAAGATCATGTGACATATTCTTTTAGCAGATCACTGCTTTGCACGCTCTTTCATACGGAGCGAGTTGGAAAGGGTTCTCTTTCTTATTCTCATGCTCTTGGGTGTGACCTCGAGAAGCTCGTCATCGGCGAGGAATTCAAGGCAGTCCTCAAGGCTGAGGTTTCTCGGCGGGATAAGTCTGAGAGCGTCATCAGAGCCGCTTGC
>CADBTD010000337.1 GCA_902797535.1 uncultured Ruminococcus sp.
AGCGCAGATATCTTCACGCTGCTGTACGAGGCTTTAAGTTCGTCGTAAACAGCATTTGTCAGTGCAACGACATATGACTTGGTAGCGTAGTATACCGCCATGTTAGGACCTCCGGGAAGCAGTCCCGCCGAGGAAGCAACGTTGAGTATCGCACCGCAGTCACGGTATCTGAAATCCTTGAGGAACATATATGTCAGCGTTGTCAGCGCTGTGCAGTTGACATCTATCATATCAAGCTGTTTTTCAAGCTCTATCGAATCAAAACGTCCTACCGCACCGAAGCCGGCGTTGTTGACGACTATCTCCACATTCAGGTCGGAAACGTCATTGTAAAGTCCTATGGCTGTTTCACGGTCGCGGAGGTCTGCGGCGATTATCCTTGTAGGAGCTTCGAGCTTCATTGCAAGTTCGGCAAGTCTGTCCGTGCGTCTTGCCACAAGCACTATCCCGTAGCCTCTTTTTGCATACAGCTTTGCAAGTTCAGCGCCTATACCCGAGCTTGCACCTGTTATAAGTGCCCATTTTTCCATTATATATCACTCCTCAGTATGATCTTATGCTGTTTGTGTTATGTTTATTATACCCGTTTTATGCCCTTTTGTCAACATGACATAAACGTTTTCGCTTTATTTTCCCGAATATTTCATACTGCTGACAGATGATATTTTTTTTGACAGACATCCCGTTGTCACTCGCCCTATATTGCTGATAATACCAGATTTTTCAACAAAATAACACTTTTTCGCAATTTTGGCATTGACATTATAAAGAAAATATGAGATAATATATATACAGTCCGAATGCTGACATATCGGGCAATAAACCAAAGGAGAATAAAAATGAGCACTAAGACTACTCTTGTGATCATGGCGGCAGGTCTCGGCACACGCTACGGCGAGGGCAAGATCAAGCAGCTTGATCCGATCGGACCCAATAATGAGATAATAATGGACTATTCTATCTATGATGCAAAAGCTGCCGGCTTTGATAAGGTGGTATTCATCATCAGAAAAGATATCAAGGCTGCTTTTGATGAGATGATAGGCAGCCGTATCGGTCAGCAGATAGAAACAGATTATGTTTATCAGCAGACCGAGGACGTACCCGAGCGTTTCAAAAACCTTGAGCGTACAAAGCCCTGGGGTACCGGACAGGCTGTACTTGCGTGCAGAGGCATGGTAAAAGAGCCTTTTGCAGTTATAAATGCAGATGACGTTTACGGAAGACAGGCTTTTGTAAAGATGCATGACTTCCTCGTATCCGAAAAGCCCTCCGACGGCAAGATGCACCTTGCAATGCCGGGATTTATCCTCTCAAATACATTGAGTGCCGAAGGCAGTGTTACAAGAGGTGTATGCACCGCTGACAGCAGTAATATGCTCACCGATATCACCGAGACCTACGGCATCCACGCTGAGGGCGATAAGGTCATTTCACTTACCGAAAACGGCGCAGATACCACTAAGGAGATCGACGGCGGTTCTCACGTTTCCATGAATATGTGGGCGTGCCCTCCCGAATTTATCGACAGCCTCGGCGCTGAATTTGAGAAGTTCCTTGAAGAACACGGAACAGAAAAGGGCTCTGAGTTCCTGCTCCCTTCCGTTATCAACGATATGATACACCGCGGAGAGGCTGACTGCGTTCTTCGTGAAACTACCGACAAATGGTTCGGTATGACCAGTGTTAAGGATAAAGTTGCTGCAAAGGCTGCTGTGGCGAAGAATATCGCTGACGGCGTTTATCCCGAAAAACTCTGGGGTTGATAAAAAAACAAAAAGCTGTCCTGATTTTTGGACAGCTTTTTTTGATTTTAACAAAGCGCAGCTCAGTGTGAACAGCCGCATTTCGGGCAGGATACGAGGAGAAAGCTCCTGCCCGAATGCAAGCCCTGCGAGGTCTCAGGCAGTACCTTTTCTGTTTCCTTTCCGAGAGAGATGCTGTTCACACGAAGCTGCGCTCTGTCATTATGGGAGGGAAAAGCGGAGCCGTCAGGTATGTGCTTCTATAAGCTCCTGCTCCTTGAAAAAGAGCGATACACACCATATCGCACTGATACCTACCAGCACATAGATGATACGGCTGAGTATCGCTGCCTGTCCGCCGAAGATGAAGGCCACAAGGTCAAACTGGAATATACCTATCAGCCCCCAGTTTATGCCGCCGATTATCAGCAGCAGTAAAGCTATCCTGTCAAGCATTATTGTTCACCTGCCTTTTCACTGTGATTATTATTGCCCTGTTTTTGCAGTGTATTCATTTTCACAAAAATATTTTTCAAAACATATCATGTAAGAAAAATTTTTGTGAGGTCGATCGGATGAACGGTTTTTTATATGCGGCTCTTGGTACGGGCTTTACATTTGCGATGACGACTCTTGGTGCGGCGGCAGTATTCATATTCAGAAAGAAACGCCCGAGCGACCGTCTGCACAGATGCTCCCTTGGTTTTGCGGCAGGCGTTATGATAGCGGCATCGGTGTGGAGCCTTCTGATACCTGCCATAGACAAGGCTGAACAGCTCGGACGTACAGGCTGGATACCGGCGGCAGGCGGTTTTTCCCTCGGTGTGGTATTTCTCATGCTGCTTGACAGACTCCTGCCTGCCTTTCATGCAGGCGCTGACCGCCCCGAAGGTGTCAGAAAAAGCCTCGGACATTCGGCAATGCTCATCTTCGCCATAACTCTTCACAATATCCCCGAGGGTATGGCAGTTGGAGTGGCTTTCGCACTGGCGGCACATCAGCACTCCGAGATGCTGCTTGCGGCGGCAACAGCCCTTGCGATAGGCATGGGCATACAGAATTTCCCCGAGGGTGCGGCTATATCTCTTCCGCTGCTTCAATCGGGTATGTCAAAAAAGCGTGCCTTTCTCTGCGGGATGCTTTCAGGCCTTGTCGAGCCTGTTTTCGGCATACTTACAGTCTTTGTGGCCGGTCTTGCCGAGGTCCTTCTTCCGTGGCTCCTCAGCTTTGCGGCAGGCGCTATGCTGTATGTGGTGGTGGAAGAGCTCATCCCCGAAGCAAAGCTGTCCGGCTCTCATGTGGGAACATACGG
>CADBTD010000338.1 GCA_902797535.1 uncultured Ruminococcus sp.
AAAAACAAAAAAATATTGACAGTACTATATAAAATGTAGTATAATAGAGGATATGGAGTTTTTTCAGAACTGATCTTCGGTTTCGGGAGCGATAGGATGAATTTTTTCACAGCAGGCTTTTTTCTCTGCGGCATAAATTTTAATATGGGCTTTCCTGCCGTATATGCGATACGTCTTGCGGGACTTCTTTTCATGCTTACGGGCATCAGAGAATGTGACGCCGCCGACCGCAGTATGGGCTTTTCACGCTTTACGGGCATGATATATGTATCCCTTGCGGCGTGTGCGGCAGCTTTAGCCTGTTCACTTCTCGGGCGGTTCGGAGTTTTCCCCGAAGCCCCCTCAAAACATCTTTGTACGGCGGCAGGCTGTATCTCATTTTTCACGGTTATTTTTCATCAGAATGCCCTCACAAAGCACATCAGGCCGCTCCACTCTCTTGTGAACGACCCCTCACTGCTGGATTCCCTGCGAAAAAAATGGCAGGCATTCGCCGTTTTCGCCGCAGTTTCCACAGCCGCCGAGGCGCTCAACCGCACCGCATCATCGGGCGGGATGCTCCACACAGTATCGGGAGTGATACTTGTTGCTTCAAGGATCATCATGTTCGGCACACTCATCAGCATGACAGCGGCTTTTGACCGTGTACGCCGTGACTTCAACACAATGCACCCTGTATGACGGAGGTAAAAGGGATATGCTTTCGGTAATAATACCAGCACATAACGAACAGGACAACGCACCTGCCGCCGCATCTGCGATAAGCAGGCTGCTTTCCTCACATAATATAGATTACGAGCTGATCTTTATAGATGACGGCTCAACAGACCGCACATGGCTCAGACTTACTCAGCTTGCGGCAAGCGACGAACATATCAAGGCAATAGCCCTCAGCCGCAATTTCGGCAAGGAAGCCGCTATGTTCGCAGGGCTTGAGAACGCTTCGGGAGATGCCTGCGCCGTCATGGACTGTGACCTTCAGCATCCCCCCGAGACTCTTCTTGAGATGTACAAGGTCTGGAAAAATGACCCGACCATTGATGTGGTCGAAGCGAAAAAGAATGACAGGGGCGAGGAAAACCGCGTCTACCGCGCCTTTGCGAACCTGTTCTATAAGATAATGAACAACTCCACACGCCTTGATATGTCGGACGCCTCTGACTTCAAGCTGCTTGACCGCCGTGCGGTAGACGCACTTCTGCGTATGCCCGAAAGACTTACCTTCTTCCGCGCTATGTCAAGCTGGGTGGGCTTCAATTCCGCTGTGGTCTACTTTGATGTAGCCGAGCGCACATCGGGCAAAAGCAAGTTCAACACCCGCGCCTCGATAAAGTACGCCATAACCTCCATAACTTCGTTCACCTCCGCACCCATGCAGATAGTGACAGTGCTCGGAGTCATAACATTTGTTATAGCCCTCATATTCGGCATCAATACCCTTGTGAACAAATTCACGGGCAGGTCGGCAGAGGGTTTCCCCACAGTCATACTCCTACAGCTCATAACCTCGGCAATAATAATGTTCAGTCTCGGCATAATAGGCTACTACCTCGCCAAGATATACGAGGAGATAAAACAGCGCCCGAGATATATAATCAGCGAAAAACTGAACTTTGACAACGATAGAAAAGAAAAAGAAAACAGAGAAAACAGCAGGGACATCCGCCCCTCTGAAAAGGAAGGATAAGTAAAATGACAAAGAAAAAAACCTCGCCGCTGCCGCCCGCCTCAACAAGGGCAGAGCGCTTCGTGCGGTGCATGAGAAAGCCCGTGTGGCTGTATCTGCTGTGCTTTGCACTGCCTTCGGTGATAATGTACCTGGCATATGCGCTCTTCAAGGTACACCCCTTCGGTGAAGGCTCGGTACTCGTGCTTGACCTCAACGGTCAGTACGTCTACTACTATGAGGCATTCCGTGACGCCATAAGGGGCGACGGCAGCCTTGTGTACAACTGGAGCAGAAACCTTTCGGGAAATATGTTCGGCATCTTCGCATACTACCTCGCAAGCCCCTTTATGCTGATAATATGCCTGCTCCCGAGAAATGCCATGTGCGGCGCTATCGAAACGATACAGATACTCAAGATAGGTACTGCGGCTGTCACCTTTGCCTACTTTATGCGGCGCACCTCAGAACGCCTGCCGAAAAAGACAGCCACCGTCATCTTCTCCACCATGTATGCACTTATGAGCTACATGATAGTTCAGCTTATGGACCCCATGTGGCTTGACGGCCTTATCTACCTGCCGCTTATCTGCGTGGGCGTGCAGCGCCTTATAAAAGAAGGAAAGATGCTCCCCTATGCGCTGCCCCTCACACTTATGTTCATAGCCCACTTCTATATCGGCTATATGATAGGCTTCTTTACATTCTGCTACTTCGTAAGCTGCTACTTCGGAGAAGACGGCAGGATAGCCCCGAAAAGACCCGTTCTCCGTGCAGTACAGTTCGGTGCGGCGACCATAGCTGCCATACTTGCGGCAGGCTGCGTGCTGCTGCCCGTCTATAACGCCCTCAAACTCGGCAAGCTCGAATT
>CADBTD010000339.1 GCA_902797535.1 uncultured Ruminococcus sp.
CACCGATGCCCCGTAGCAGTCCCAGCTGTTCCACCCCATAGGGGGTCTTGCATTTTCCATTTTTATATCCTCTGACCTTCTAACCTTTAAGACAATACCCGCACAGCTGCCGCTTACGGCTTTGCAGGTCATCTGCCTGCATCCTGCGGTATCGCCTTGTGCGTCAGGGGCTGCCATTTACCGACCGGGCAGCCCTTCGCTCTTTTTGCGGCTCTCAACCTTACAAAACAGCCGCATTCCCCACAGGTGCCCTCATTAAGAGCGGCACACTCATCACATTTTGCCAGCCTCGAACGGTACGCTTCATCATCTGCCCTGTCCTCATCGGGTATCAGCAGTATAAGACCGTCGATGCTCTTTTCCAGCTCCCCTGCGTCTGCCTGTCCGAGCAGGCACTTTTTGCAGGGAGGTCTGCCTACGACAGCGTTATCCTTACTACCGAGCATTTCGGAAGCACCGCCGTAAATCCGTTCTCATCGGTCTTCACCTCGAACGGTCTGACCGCTACCCTTTCGGGTGCGTCAAAGTCATTGTACTCACGGCACGAAGGCGCGGTGAGTATCTCTGCCGACGCTTTTCTGCCCGCAAATCCCAGTATGGAGCAGCTTACCTCCGCATCATCGTCTATCGAGCAGTTTGCAAGGGTGACAGTCATCCTGCCGTCCTTCACCGAGACCGACTCCGACAGCATGGGTATCTCGTCCTTTCCGCCTGCACGGACATCATCAGCATGGCTGTATACCAGCTCGCCGCCCTGATGCTCCTTGAACAGGTCAAAGACGTGATATGTCGGAGTGAGCACCATGTCCCTGCCTTCGGTCAGCACGAGCGCCTGAAGCACATTTACCGCCTGAGCCAGGTTAGCCATCTTCACTCTGTCACTGTGCGAGTTGAAGATGTTCAGATTGCAGGCCGCAACTATAGCGTCACGCATGGTGTTCTGCTGATACAGGAATCCGGGGTTGGTGCCCTCCTCTACATCATACCAGCAGCCCCACTCGTCAACTATGAGCGCTATCTTGTTCTCGGGGTCGAATCTGTCCATTATCTCCGTGTGACCCTTGATGAGCGTTTCCATGTACAGCGTCTTTGAAATGGTGCTGTAGTAAAGCTCATCCGAGAAGTCCCTTGCGCTTCCCTTGGTCTCCCACACCCCTGTGGGCACTGTATAATAATGGAGCGATATGCCCTTTGTGTGCATAGCGTTCACGTTTTCGAGCAGCTTTTCCGTCCACTTGAAATCGTCCGCATTCGGGCCGCAGGCTATCTTGTAAAGCTCGTTTCCGCTGTAGTTCTTGCAGAAGCTCTGATAGCGCTTGTACTCATCGGCATAGTATTCGGGACGCATATTTCCGCCGCAGCCCCAGTTTTCGTTGCCCACGCCCAGATATTTCAGCTTCCAGGGCTTTTCCCTGCCGTTTTTGCGGCGCTGTTCCGTCATGGGAGATTCACCGTCAAAGGTGATATATTCTATCCACTCCGAAAGCTCCTGCACTGTGCCGCTGCCGAGATTTCCCGCCAGATACGGCTCACAGCCTATCTGCTCGCACAGGTCGAAGAACTCGTGAGTGCCGAAGGAATTGTCCTCGGTCACGCCGCCCCAGTTCGTGTTCACCATCTTCTTCCTCGAAGACTTCTCGCCTATGCCGTCCTTCCAGTGATACTCGTCGGCAAAGCAGCCGCCGGGCCAGCGCAGCACAGGCATCTTTATCCTGCGGAAAGCCTCGATAATGTCCTTTCTTGCGCCGTTTACATTGGGTATGTCCGAATCCTCGCCGACATATATGCCGTTGTAGATACACCTTCCCAGATGCTCGGAAAAATGTCCGTAAAGCTCAGGCTCTATCTTCGAGCGCCTGTCGTTCGCATTGATGCTCATACCGATCTTCTTCATTATGCGTCAGTTCCTTTCATAAAAATTTTCCGTTGAACCTATTGTACCCTCTTGACAAATCTTTTTCAATGATATATCATATTTACATACTGACAAATCGTATTTTCAAAGGAGGCTGCCATGCTCACTCTCACAGCTATCGGAATGAACTACCGTCACCCCGAAAACTTCCGCATAGAAAGACCGAACGGCTCGGGGAATATGCTTCTTCTCATCTTCAAGACCGCCGCACAGGTGGTGCTCGGCGGCGAAAAGATAACCGTCCGTCCCGACAGCGCTCTGCTTTACAACTGCGACACCCCTCAGCTTTATATGGCGTCGGGCGGTGTGTATATCGACCACTGGATGCACTTTGAAACTGACGAAAAATGCCCAGTCACCGATATCTGCGGCTTCCCTGCCGACAGCCCTGTCAAACTGTCGGGAACTGCCGAGGCGGAAAACATCATGCAGATGATCATCCGTGAACAGCTTTCCGCTCTCCCCTCAAGAGATCTCAACCTCGACCTTATGCTCAGGCTCCTTCTCTCCAAACTGAGCGAAGCCACTCTTACAGACACTCTCGCCGCTTCACAGCCCTACAGCGAAACTCTCAGCCGCCTGCGCGCCGAGATATACAGCAACGCAGGCCGCTTCTCCTCTGTGGCACAGCTTGCCTCCCGCGCAAATCTCAGCTCGTCATATTTCCAGCGACTTTATACAAAACAGTTTGGCGTAAGCTGCTATGAAGACCTGCTCACCGCAAAGATACGCACCGCCGAATATTACCTCCTCAGCACCGACCTGACTATCCGCGAGATAGCCGAAAACTGCGGCTATGAAAACGACGTTGTCTTTATGCGGCTGTTCAGGAAACGCACAGGCATGAAGCCCGGCGAATACCGCAGATCAGGCGGATAGTCTGCAAGTTCTGCCTCAGACTGTTGACAAACAGAATTTTTTCGGCTATAATATACGAGAAGTAATTCCCTATGAAGCGGAGGCGTTACCAATGGACGACAAACAGCGCAAAGCCCTCGATCAGGCAATAGCATCTGTCGAGATGGAGGGCTTCAAGTTCAGCGATAAGAAGAAAAAACTGTGCGAGGATCTGCTTGACGGCGTGATACCTTACGACAAGTTCCTCGCTGACTGTAAGGCAGGCAAACTGTCCGCCTATCTCGGAAGATAATGAAATACACTATAGGTGAGCACTTTGACGGGTGCTATGAGGGCACTTCGGTGCTCATAAACAAACTCGGTATCCGTGATGACCGTGAGCTTGAAGAGCTTGAGAGCGTCATCACCACCATGAAGATAACTCAGCTTATCGAAGAAGGCTATGACGGCAGCTTCACCGCTGACCACTACTGCGATATCAACCGCTTTATCATGGGCGATATCTACAACTGGGCAGGCACGGTGCGCACTGTCCCTCTCGCAAAGAAAGGCACTTCCTTCCACTCCCCCGAAAACCTCGGCCGTGACCTCGGAAGGCTTTTCGACTATCTCAACAGCCAAAACTGCTTTTTCGGCCTTTCACACGACGAATTTGCTGAAAACACCGCTGATTTCTACAGCGACCTCAATCTTCTCCACCCTTTCCGTGAGGGCAACGGAAGATCTCAGCGTGTGCTGATAACTCAGCTCGTCAGCCGTGCAGGTCACTCGATAGATTTCAGCCGCTGCGACAAAGACCTGCTGATGATAGCCACCATATCCGCCGCTCAGGGCGTAAATGACTACCTGCGGCAGTTCTTCCTCAGCGAGATAAAATAGCAAACCAATACCATGCACCAAAAAGCGGGAGCCTCAGCTCCCGCTTTTTATGTACATGGTCACAGATCTTTTTCTTTTTCCTTTTCCTTCTCTTCATCATACACCTTGTGCGCATGATCCACCGAAACAGCCACCGCCGCCGTAAGGTATACAAGAAGCATCACCGTTGCCGCTATGCCCCTGACAAACAGCGCTGTGAATACCGTGAGCACTCCCGCTGCCACCAGTGCCCTTCCGCCGTAACGGTTGCTTTTCAGCCAGGTGTTGTCGTTATACAGCGACCAGCTGATCCTGAGTCCCACACTGTCATTCCTGCGGGTCTTAGGCATGATATTTCCAAGTACCGCCATAAGTATCCCCATGAGTATCGCCGTCAGTTTAAGACTGTCAAGCTCAAGATTCCCGACCCCCGCCTTTGCGTCTGCCGCCGACCTGAACATCAGGACCATCATCATAGCACCAAGCAGTACAGCTGTAGCTATGCCGCCCCAGCCGCTTATCTTCGCATTGTTCTGCGCCTGTACACGCGCCGTGTCATCCTCTGCCGAAGCCGCCTTTTTCTCAAAGGAATACATTCTCAGTATCCATGTGAATATATTTATCACTGCTATCAGCGCAGGGAATATCAGCATCTCATACCTTGACCCGTATCTGTCTGCCTGCCCCGATACACCATAGTGTACAGGCACCCTTTCGGGCATGAACTGCACGATCACCGAAGCCGCCGCAAGCGGCAGTAATGTAGTTATCCATAAAGCCTTTTTCATTTTCTGCTGCCTCCCAATTGCTCTGCCCACAGGATCAGATCGTCGAATACCGATGTGTTGATCTCGTAGTAGACATAATTTTTGTTTTTGTACTCAGTCACAAGGTCCGCACTTTTCAGAAGCCTCAGATGATACGACAGAGCCGCAGGACTTATGCCGAGCTTTTGCGCTATCTCGCCAGCACTCAGCCGCCCGTCCTTCAGCATCGTAAGTATATCACGCCTCTGTTTGTCCGAAAGCACCTTGAATATATTGTTTTCTCCCATGTATACACGACCTATTTAAAGAATTCTTTAAATAGATCATACCACACTTTTCGCCGCTTGTCAAGAGGTATTTAAAAATATTTTTAAATATCCACTCAAAAATATCACCTCCGCACTTGCGTACAAAGGTGATCTTTTTTCATTTGCTGTTCAGATATTCCTGCGCTCTTTCGAGCATATAGTCCTTACCGTCTATGAATATATCATCAAAAGCCTGTTCGTCAAGGGGCAGCTTTATGTCTATCTTCAGTCCGCCCTGCATATCCGTATCACTGTCTATAAGTATATCTCCGTTTTCGTCTACCATTCTTATCATAGGGAATTGTACGCACTCTCTTTCAAAACAAACACTTCCCACGCCCATAGCCACCCCGGATGTGTCCGTCATGCCCATTACCGTCACGTTCGGCAGCTTCGACATCGCCCGTGCAAATATCTCGGCGGCACTCGCAGTTTCACTCCCCACGAGCAGCACTATCTCTCCGTCATCCCACATTTTCGTTTCCACATCAGTGTAAAGAGGTTCTGTCACCACAGATTTTCCCGTAATGTGATCTTTGTATTCCTCAGCCGCCATGAACAGCTTCTCATCCGTGAAGTATGACGCTATGAATCCGCACTGGCCCACATCTCCTCCGCCGTTGTTTCTCAGGTCTATCACCAGCCTGCTTATGCCGGCATCCTTCATCTCCTTCATTACATGGTCCATGCGTATCTTTATTATGGGATAATCATATTTATCATGCATCTCATTCAGCTTATCAGCTGTCATCTCTTTGAATAACGCAGGGTCATTCATAAAGTCACCCATCACCAGACAGGCAGTGCCGCCTCCCAGGTCACGCCACGACAGGTTATAGTACTCATCGGTGTCCCCGAAAAGCGTGCGTCCCACCTGCCTTATCCTCTCCGCGTACTTCCCGGATGCCGTTACCTCGGCAGTCGTTTCCTTTCCGCTTTCGTCCCTGAACGTCACCTCAGCTTTGTCATTCTCTGTGCCGAATGCCGCTATAGGGCGGAAAAATTCCAGATTGTCCCTGTCCGAAAAAGAAGTGAACTCAGGCTCGGTGGAATCTATATACTCGTTTATCTCCTTACCGTCAAACGCCGTCAGCTCACTGCCGTTTCTCATTCCTGCCCTGTATGCGTCGCTGTCCTCGTCCACACAGCAGGCGAGTATCCTTCCGTCCTCCAGCTTTACCGCCGAAAATCCCGGGTCCTTTCCGCATACCATGTCGATAACGTTCCATACCGCTTTTTCATTTGCTGCATTGCTCGGGATTATCGAAATGTGCCTGTCGTTGAACTCGTTCGACATCCGAAAGCATATCTCTGCATATTCATCGTCCATGCCTGTTTCCAGCGCCTCGACCTGCGGACTGTACTTTTCGTATATGCCGTCCCAGTCGATCTTCTTGTAGTCTGTCAGCACATAGTATTTTCTCATCATGCTGAACATCTCATCAAATTCCGTCATATATGTGGGCCTGCGGTAATCCCCGCTGACAAGACACAGCACTGCCGATACAGCACCCAGAACCAAAGCCGCAGCGCCTGCCGCTATAGTCTTTTTCCTGCCCCTGAAACCATAGCACAGCGAATACAGTCCTGCCCCTGCGTACAAAGGCATCAGCGCTTTTTCAAAGCCAACACCGGTCAGACTGAACATCGTTCCGACAAGAGGCACCAGCGCAGTATACTCCAATGCAGGGTTCTCGTCTGTGATCTTCCTGTACTTTGCGGCCTGATGGAATACCACCGCAATGATGACCGCCGCAAGATATATGATATCTTCTTTTATCATGCTCACTGTCCCCCTCTCATGCAAGGTCGCTGCGCTCAAACGTCCTGCGCCCGATATATATGAACGCTGCCGTTATGAAGGCATAGGATATGCATACCGCCGCCACCGTGAACGGCTCTATGCGAGAGTCGAAAAACAGCTCGGTCTTATCGTCCAGATGACTCAGTGAAAACATCTTGAAATCAAGTATGCTCATGTCTGCGTTCGCTGCAAGGGCATATCGGCTGCCTTCCGTTTCTTCCCCGAGTATCAGTTCGAGAAAGCCTGCTGTCGTACCGATTATGTACACGATATGCGTGCGCTTCACCAGCGCCGACAAAAAGATGATCTCTGCACTGACACGGCAGTACAGCAGAAATATCATAAGCGTCCTTAAAAGCAGCGCCGAAAGCGATATACTGTTTCCCCAGCCATATATCGCAGTCGCTGTCAGCGGCACACACATAAAGATCAGTATACCGCCGCCTGCGCCTGCTGTCATAGCTGCCGCCGCCCTGCTGAGAAAAACATTCTTCCTGTCGTGTCCGTACATTATCTCATAGTTCACCGACTTGTCGCTCAGGTCACGGCTCGCTATAAGTCCCGTCACGATGAACACGAACACCAATATGTATATATTGTAGTTGACCGACGAGGTGAATATCATCGAACCGCTGAGGTCTATCCCGAAAGCATTGTCTTCAAAAACCATCGTCTCGCCCATGCTTATCACAGCCGATATGAGTATCCCCGCGATAAACAGCACAGCCATAGGCACCAGCAGCTTCAGTTCACGCCGCAGTGAATAAAACTGCGACCTCATAAGATCCTTCATTCTATCCCACCTTCGCTTTCAAGCACCTTGTCAAGATAATAGTCCTCAAGCATACCCTCGGAACAAACTATATGCACAGGCACAGCACCCGCGCCGAACAGCGCCGAGGAAAGCTCTGCTATGTCGGTGATGTCTTCATGTATCTTGAATATATCACCGCATACCTCCAGCTTGTCCCCGAAACGCTCCCTCAGCAGCACCTCGGCCGCCGCATTGTTGTTAGTGCCTATCTCCAGAACGCCGGAACTGCCCTTTTCAAGATCATGCGCCGATGTCCTCTCCAGTATGCTTCCCGAACCTATGAATATGTAGTCAGTGCAAAGCTGCGACAGCTCGCTGAGTATGTGCGAGGATATGAGTATGGTCACGCCCTTTTCACGGTTCAGCTTTAAAAGCAGCTCTCTTATCTCCCTTATGCCCGCAGGGTCAAGTCCGTTCACAGGCTCGTCCAGCACAAGAAGCTCGGGATCACACATCAGCGCATTAGCTATGCCCAGCCTCTGCTTCATTCCAAGGGAATACTTCCTTACTTCCTTCTTTTTCTCCACCTCGGAAAGCCCTACCGTGTCAAGCACACGGTCTATGACGCCCTTGTCCGCTATGCCTTTCTGAAGCCTCTGCTTTTCAAGATTCTGCCTCGCATTTGAAAACCCTTTCAGATACGGAGTTTCTATCATGAAGCTCATACTGCGCCTTGCTGTCTGCATATCAACGCTCTCACCGCTTTTTGCATAGTATTTTATACTTCCCCCCGAAGGGTATACAAGGCCGCCGATTATCTTCATGATCGTCGTCTTGCCTGCACCGTTAGGCCCTACCAGACCGTATATGCCTCCGCGCTTTATGTCAAAGCTCACCCCGTGAAGCACTTCCTTCTTCCCGAAGCTCTTTTTCAGTTCCTTTATCTCAAGGATCGTATCACTCATATCACTCACTCCATATCCCTTTTTCTGAATATCATATATCCCAGCATAAGGAACAGCACTCCCAGTCCCAGACCGGAAAGTAACAATATCCCCATGTGACCGGGTATCCCTGTGTACCTGATCGCGGCCTTTCCGTCGCTGCCCAAAACATTCGTCAGTTCAAATCCTGTAACGTCGTCGCACAGCACGATCATCAGAAGACTCATCCAGTCAAGCATCTTTTTCGGACTGTCCGACATTTCCACCACTGATGTTGACCAGCCTGTCAGCATCGAATCAAACGCTATCACAGGCAGATAAGCAAAGAACACCAGCGCCTTCCGCTTTTTGAACAGCACCGAGAACATCGCTGTCTCTGCCGATACCCTGAACACGAACATCAGTATCAGCAGCGTCCTTATCAGCGCCTCGGAAAATTTCAGCTCACTTCCCCAGCCGTTCTTTACCGTGAACGCTATGGGCACCGACCATACCTCGATGACTGCCAGCAGCGCACATAATCCAAAGGCTGTGACATACCTCCCGAAAAATACGCTCGCTCTGCTTTTCCCCGAGAGTATCTCATAGTTTATCGTCTTGTCACTCTGATCCTTCACCATTATAAGTGCCGTCATCAGCATGATTATCACATCCGTTACAGAACTCCACAATGCGAACGCCTTGCCTCCCGACACCGTCTCGCCCGAAAGCGATATATCGCTAAGCAGCTTCGTCAGCGAATGTATATCCATCAGAATATATATCAGCAGTATCAGAAACACCGCCTTGTCCACTACAAGCTGATACAGCTGCGACCTGATTATCTTCAGCACATAAAACGCCCCTTTCATTATTTTCATCATAATTCTATCACCCCGATGTATCCTTTATGTGTCCTTTTGATACATTTCCGATATTTTTTTCGCACTCCCCTTATATATACCTTATAAAAATAAAAAACCTAAAAATTCCCGCAAAAATTTTTTTCAAAAAAAGTATAACCTTTTTTCTCCCTCTGCGTCTAATATTTGCAAGGCAAGGATACCTGCAAATTTCCATTCATAATTCTTTTTCAAAATAATTTATAACTTTTCTTATCCGATATCGTCTAACTGATGTGAGGATAAAAGAAAGAAGACAACAAAACACCCGAAGAAAGGAGATCGACACAAACGTAAAAAAGACAGCAAAGACCCTGCACCTGATATGATGAAAAAAATAAAAAGACGGAAAATAAAAAAGAACAGAAGAAACAAAAGAAAACAAAGATAATATCAAAAGAAAAGGAAGAACAACAATGAAAAAAACAACTGATCTTAAAAGGACAGCAGCTGCCGCTATAGCAGCGATCACAATGGCGCTTACCTCCTGCAGCGCATCAGACAGCGCTCAGCAGTTTGCTCCGACAGCAACACAGCCTGCGGTATCATCTCAGACAGAAGAGCCTGCACCCGAAACGGCACCCGCCGAAAGCACAGAGGCAGAAACTTCCGCTCCCGAAGAGTCTGTACCGTCAGAGACCGAAAAGCCCACAGAGACCACTGAAGCTTCTTCTAAGGCTGAGGCACCGTCATCTTCAAAGGCGTCAGCGTCCTCCAAGTCCAAAGCCGCAACAACGACAAAGGGCAAGACGACAACGACATCCAAGGCTGCTAAGAAGACTACTACATCCAAGGCTAAGAAGACTACCACTTCCAAAGCCAAAACAACTACAGCTCCAAAAAAGACCACTGCACCTAAAAAGACTACTGCTGCCAAGAAGACAACCACTGCTCCCCAAAAGACTGTTCCCACCGATCTCATATATATCACTGGCGAGGAACTTCTCATAGATACAAGCTCCTTCATCGGTCTTACAGGCGGCAACTACAGCTTTTCACCGACAACATGGTTTCAGGATGAACAGCTCGTCAATATAACCAGCCCCCGTATGCCGGGAGTCAGCTTTATAGCTTCCTTTGAAAGAGTATCTATGGGTGAGCCTGAAAACGGCAATGAGTTTACCAACCCCGCCGATCCCATCACCAAGTACACATTCTATCCCAATTCCTACGCCCGTGTCATCGAGCTTACGGGAAATGCCATGCTCAACGACAGAGTAAACGTGGGAATGACCTACTCTCAGCTTCTGGCAGTTTACGGTGACAACCTGAAATTCTGTTACGAAAGCCCCGACTGGTTCTACGCTACAGTACCCATGAACAGCGATACCAGCAGATACTGGACTATCGAATTTATCCTCACCGAGGATCAGAAAAACATCATAAAGGACAGAATAGATGAAAAGCTCGCCGAAGACCCGAGCCTTACCTCATATACGGCAAGTCAGGAAATAGATATATCCGATATAGACCCCACCAGCACACGCATATATACCATCTGCTCGTAAGTTCTGTATCGCTTCATGATAAAGCTCTCTCCAAAGGATCTTTTTAACATAGAAAAGGGTACCGCTCACCGTTCGCCGACTGTGGGCGGTGCTCTTTTTGTTGACAAATCCCCCTGTGCTGTGTTATAATTATCCCGTTGATATTCTGCACTCTGACCCAGCACTGCAACAGTATTCTCTCTGCACGCTTTGCAGAGTTTATGCTGACAAATATACAAGGAGAACCCCCATGAAAAAACTTATCCTGCCGCTGTGCGCCGCACTTCTGCTGTGCGCCTGCGGCAATAAACTCTCTGCCCCCGATAAAAGCATCGTCCCCGATATCCCCGATACCTCGTCCGATGCGCCGCAGTCCGTCCCCGAAAGCACCCCCGATACCTCCGCCGAGTCCGCGGCTCCCCCCGAGTCCTCTCAGTCGGAGGATACCCCCGCCGAACCTGCCGTTATCTCCGCAGGTCTGTGGTGGTCAGCCGAAGAGGGCGATGTCCGCAGCGATACCTACTATGAGATACACGACGACGGCACAGGCTTTGCCGCTTCACAGAAGTCGGGACAAAAGCTGCCCCTCACCGTAAGCGGCGACGGAAAGACCTTCACACTCAACGTCACCCCCGATGTCACCCCTGCCGATACCGTCTACTCCGCAGAACGCATCTCAGATGATATGATAGTCATGACCGCACAGGACGGTACAGGCTTCACATGGACCTTCTGCGATAAAAAAACACTTGACGATTTCAGCTTTTTCAGCAATGATGAACTTATACGGCTCGCACAGGAATACTATAACGCTCTCCACCCCGATTCCGAAACTCCCTGCACTGCCGCAGATGCCTTTATCGACACTGACGGCACAGTGTATATAGACCTCTACGACGACAACCAAAACCATAATATCCTTGACGAATACCGTGCCGACCGCTTTACCGCAAAGGCACTCGACAAATACGGCGCTGAGATAGACCTCACCCTGCCGCCGAAGACCGTCATCACAGACGACTCGTCAGAGACCCCCGACTGAATCCCCACGGGCTGTGAAAATGTACCCGATACAGACTTTCACAGCCCGTTTTTTTACAGATATTTTTACAGAAAAGAGGAACGACTATGGATATCTCCCTTATCGCAGAAAAAAACTCCCCGAAAAGCTTTATGACCTGCCACGAAGACCCTCATATACTTCATGTCGGCACACTGCCCGACCACGCCTATTTTATCCCCTTTGCCAAGGGTCAGGACCCCTTTTCTGACCGTGAGACATCTCGCCGCTTTGAACTTCTTAACGGCGAATGGTCATTTGCATACTGCGGCAGCATCATCGACCTCCCCGATCACTTCACCGATATGAGCACCTGCACTGTCCCCGTCCCCTCGAACTGGCAGCTTCACGGCTTTGACATACCCCAGTACACAAACGTAAATTACCCCATCCCCTTCGACCCGCCCTACGTCCCCGATGATACCCCTGCGGGCATTTACAGCCGCGACTATACCTACACCCCCGACGGCATGAGAAGGATACTCTGCTTTGAGGGCGCCGACAGCTGCCTGTACCTCTATGTCAACGGCCGCTTTGCAGGCTACTCCCAGGTGTCACACCACACCTCGGAATTTGATATCACTCCCCTGCTGAAAAAAGGCGTCAACCGCATAACCGCCGCCGTCCTTAAATGGTGCGACGGCACCTACCTCGAGGATCAGGATAAATTCCGGCTTTCGGGCATCTTCCGCGATGTCTATATGCTTTCCCGCCCGGAAAACCGCCTTGAGGATATCCGCATCACCGCCCTCCCCGACAGTACCTTCAGAAACGGCATACTTAAAGTTTCTGTCAGGGGCGCTTCCGCAAAACTCCGCCTTTTCGACGGCGATACTCTCCTCTCAGAAGGCGCAGCATCTCCATCTGCCCCCTTTGAGGCAAAGACCGAAAACATACGCCTGTGGTCAGCCGAAGACCCGTACCTCTACCGCCTTGAGATCGAAACAGACTCCGAGATCATAGGTGAATATGTCGGCTTCCGCAGTGTGGATATCACCGACGGTATCTTCAGACTTAACGGCAGACATATCAAGCTTTTCGGCGTGAACCGCCACGACAGCTGCCCCGATTCGGGCTATTATGCCTCCCGTGAAAAAATGCTCAAAGACCTCACCCTCATGAAACGACACAATATAAACGCAGTGCGCACCTCCCACTACCCCAATGCCCCCGAGTTTTACTCCATGTGCGACCGCCTGGGTCTTTACGTCATCGACGAAGCAGACCTTGAAACTCACGGCTGCGTCAGCGTCTATAACGACCTTAAATGGTCCGCCCCCGATGCCTATAACGGCATCGCACTCATCGCAGGCGACCCGCTTTTCCGTGACGCTGTACTTGACCGTGAGCGCCTGCTCGTCACCCGTGATGTAAACCGCCCCTGCGTCATCATCTGGTCGCTGGGAAATGAGAGCGGCTACGGAGAAAACCTCCGTGAGGGCGCAAAACTCATAAAGTCCCTTGACCCCACTCGCCCCGTCCACTATGAAAGCACCCATAAGCTTGACAGCACATCCGATGATGTTCTTGACATGGTGTCCGAAATGTACACCTCTCCGGACGATGTCCGCAAATTCCTTGAAAAGACGGACGAATCACGCCCCTTTGTCCTCTGCGAATACTGCCACGCTATGGGCAACGGTCCAGGTGACCTTGAAGAATATCACGAGGTCTTTATGGAAAGCGACAGACTGATGGGCGGCCTTGTGTGGGAATGGGCAGACCATGCAGTCATTCTCGGCACTGCCGAAGATGACCGCCGCAAGGTAAAATACGGCTACGGCGGAGACAGCGGAGAACGCCACGACGACGGGAATTTCTGCCTTGATGCACTCTGCTTCCCCGACAGACGCCCCCATACGGGCCTTCTTGAGGTGAGTCAGGTCTACCGACCCGTCCGTGTCACCCCCTGTGAGACCAAAGGCCGCTTTGTCATTAACAGTCTTCTGCGCTTTATAAATGCAGGCGACTTTCTTGACTGCAAATGGGAGATCACCCATGACGGCGGTATCATTTCACAGGGACATCTCAGCTTTGCACTGCCGCCTATGGGAAGCGCCGAAATATCCGTCCCGGAAGCCGCTGCAGACTTTGACAGCGACACCTATATCCGCTTCATTTTCACAGCAAAGAACGATTACAGCGCTTTTGCCGACGGCGAAGAGGTCTGCTTTGACCAGCTGAAGATACACACCGCAGAAAAGACCCCCGCACCCGTCCTCACGGGTAATGCCCCCTGCTTTGCCGAAACTCCCCTCTCATTCACCGTGACCGCAAACGACAGAGAATTTGTTTTCAGCCGCCGCACCGCACAGCTTGAAGCCATTTTAATAAACGGCAGAAATATCCTCTCAAAGCCTGTGGGATATAACTTCTTCCGTGCCCCCATCGACAACGACACCATGAAAAACGACTGGTATGCCGCACATTTGAACGACTTCATCCCGAAGGTCTACACCTCCCGTATATCGCAGGAGGGCGCACAGACAGTCATTCGTTTCAAACACTCTTTCGGGTGGAGTATCTATCAGCCCTTTGCCTCAGCCGAGACCGCCTTCCGCATAGACCAGAGCGGCGCTCTTGATGTCGACATCACCGCCGTCTTCTCCAACAAAGTCGAGATGCTCCCCCGCTTCGGCCTGCGCATTTTCCTCCCCGAAGACTTTGACAGCGTGGAATATTTCGGCTACGGTCCCCATGAGAGCTACATCGACAAGCACCGCTCCTGCTATGTCGGAAATTTCTCCGCAAAGGTCCCCGATATGCACGAAGACTACATCAGACCACAGGAAAACGGCTCGCATTTCGGCTGCTCGAGAATGTCCGTCACAAACGGCGGTATCTCCCTCTGCTTCACCCACCCCGACGGCTTCTCATTCAGCGCCTCCCCCTACACCCAGGAAGAGCTTTCCTCAAAGCGCCACAACTTCGAGCTCGAAAAAAGCGGATATACCGTCATCTGCGCTGACTTTGCGATGTCGGGAACAGGCTCAGCCGCCTGCGGTCCGCAGCTTGCCGAAAAATACCGTATCCCCCTCCCTAAAGTAAGCGGACACCTCCGCATCGAACTTAAATGACCCACTGACCGCACTCCGTCCCCAAAACGGCTGTGCGGTCTTTTTATTTTTTTCAAAAAACCACTAACCGAATCACACCTCGCAAGTCTTACTCTCAGAAAGAACAAAACGAGAGCAAAAAAAATAAAAAAATTTTTTTGAAAAAAACACTAACCGATCCTCACTTCGGCAGTCTTACTCTCAGAAAGAACAAAACGAGAAAACAAAACAAAAACATATCACTAAGAAAGGAGAAAAAAAGCGCCCCGCCGCTATAAAAACAGGGAACAAAAGAAAAACAAAAAATCAAAAGAAAGAAAGAAACAAACAAAACAAAAAAATCAAAAGAAAGAAAAAAACAAAACTAAAGAAAGAAAAAACAAATTTCAGGAGGACAACAAAATGAAAAACGTAAACGGACAGAACATCAGAAAGACCGCAGCAGCAGCTATC
>CADBTD010000340.1 GCA_902797535.1 uncultured Ruminococcus sp.
CAAAAACTATGCCGAAGCCTTTTTTTCATTCTGTTTTTTTCTGCCCTCACGCTTTTTTTCACGCCTCAGCACAGAAATGTGTATTATCAGTGTAATAAGTCCGCCGACTATCAGCAGCAGATAAAAGCTGAGTCCGCGGCTCAGAAGCAGTGCAGGCTTTACAAGCTCAGCCCCGAATACCGCCTCAAAGCAAAGCATGAAACAGCCTTCGGTTATGCCTGCTGCACCGGGCAGAGGAAGCATCTCCACCGCTATGCCTATCATTACCTGCAGCGTCAGTATATCAACATAGGATATCCCCGTGAGCCCGTAAGAACGATAAACTATCCACGTCACGGAAAACAGCAGCAGCCTCTGCACAGCCGTCATAACAAAGATATACACCATTGTTCGCGGATTTCTTCTCACATACTCGGCACCGAGAGTGTATGTATCGCATATACGCATTATCTTCTGCGAATATCTGCCGCTGTTCTTTTCTCTTATGATGCCCTTTCCCGTAAGTATGTCTACCAGCTTGATGCCCGCTGTCCTTACCTTTTCGGGACGCATCAGCAGATAGAACAGAGCCGCCACGAATGCTATATTCAGCGCAAACCCGAGCCCTATCAGCCAGTCAAACCTGCCCGCATATTTAAGCACCGTACTGCCCCTGAATATCAGCAGCACCAGCCCGTAGATGACCAGCATACTCTTGTAGGCTATCGTTATCAGCAGCATTATAAGCGACGACAGCCCGACTTTTATACCGTCCTTGCGCATATAGTACATCTGCGCAGGCTGTCCACCCGATGCCGAGGGCGTTATAAAGCTGAAAAAGAAACCCACAAACGAATACCCCAGACACCTGAGAAACGGTATCTTCTTTTTGAACAGCCTGAGTATATAGAATATTATTGCCGATTCACCCGCAACAAAACAGAACACTGCCGCCGCTCCGAGCATGAGCCATGAAGGCTCTGCATCGGCAAGGTCACTGATTATCTCGCCGATCTCCTGCCCCTTGAACAAAAGCCTGAAGGTAAGTCCGAGTATGACCGCAATGAATGCGACATCAAGCACATATTTCATTGACTTTTTCAGTTTCCCTGCGATCATTCTCACTCCCTTTATCATCTTCTCCTACATACAGTCCAATTATTAGTATAACATTTTATCCTTGTCAAGTCAAGGAAATATTTCTGAATATATTTTTGCACCGAAAAAACCGCACGCCCTTTTTAAGCGTGCGGTCTCTCTTTCAGTCATCAAGATCGTTCTCGTCCTCATCCAGCTGCTTCTGATAAGCATTGTACTTCTTTGCCTTGCGCTCACCGGATATCACCGTAAACAGCATACATATCACAAAGAATATCACCAATGCAACGGGGCGGTCGAACACCCTGCTGTCGGCATCGCTCAGCCCCGCCTTTACCGAAACAAGATCCGCAAGTGCGATAAATCCCATGAACATAGCCGTTTCCAGCAGGTACATACCGTATCTCTTTATCCGTGTACCTGCATTTGTTCCCGTGTCGAGCAGTCTTCCCATAGCTTCGGGCTTTTCGACTATCTTCGCCTTTTTCTTTGATAAAGTGATGATAAACGCCATCACCGCAAGCAGTATCATCTCGGGGATGGGGTTGCCGTTTTCGCGCAGGCATTTGTACACCAGCATCGCGATGTCATAGACTATCGCTGCGACGCCGCACCCCGCCAGCGCCTTCATGTTCGTCTGTGACACCCTTTCGTCAACGGGATAACGCTCTCTCATTTTCTCTGCTATCTTTTTCTCTTTTTCTGCTGTCATACCGTATCATCCTTTCTTTCATCCTGCCAGAAAATATCATCCAATGTTTTGCCCAGAGCGTGACATATCGCCAGACACAGGTTCAGCGTGGGATTGTAATTCCCCGATTCTATCATGCTTATCGTCTGCCGTGTTACCCCGACAGCCTTCGCAAGTTCCTCCTGATTCATGTCACGTTCCATGCGGGCGATCTTTAATTTTTTATTTTTCATAAAGTATCACCTGCTCTCCTTTCTGTGATTATATTGTACATCATATCTTCCAAAATGTCAAGTATATCTGACAAAAAGAAATATATATTTTTCATTTTTGTATACCTGCACTATTTGTGATATCCTATTTCGTCAAATTTCCATAAATTTGCCGTGAATATACGGACGGCATCGTGTCACACTATCTCATGTAATACAAAAAAGGAGATGTTTTTATGGATATATCCCGTCAGGAATACCTGCGCATGACCGAAAAAGCCTCAAAAAACAGCAGATGGCGCACTAATTTGATCAAAGCCTTTGCCATAGGCGGAACAGTCTGCGTTATAGGTGAAGCCCTCACAAAACTCTAC
>CADBTD010000341.1 GCA_902797535.1 uncultured Ruminococcus sp.
CCGCCGCAGACCACGTCGCCGAGAACGTCATAAAGCACCACATCGGGTTTGAACTTCTCAAAAAGTTCAAGCTCCTCAAAAAGTGAGAATGTGGTTATTATGCCGCGTCCCGCACAGCCGAGGCCGGGGGTAGGGCCGCCTGTTTCGATACAGAGTATGCCGCCGTAGCCTACTTTGGAGATCTGTTCGATGCTGTCGGGTTCATCGTCATGTTCACGAAGATAGTTCATAACGGGGGTGACGGGACTGCCGCCGAGAAGATTTATGGTCGAATCTGCTTTCGGGTCGCAGCCTATCTGGATAACTCTTTTTCCGAGACTTGCGAATGCAGCGGCAAGGTTTGCGGTGCAGGTGGATTTTCCTATGCCGCCCTTGCCGTATATAGCTAATTTTATCATTTGAAATACTCCTTGATATCGGTGTAGATAAGATCGGGCATATGTTTTTCAAAGCATCTGCCCGAAAAAGCGAACTGCGGCAGTCCTATAAGACGTGTTCCTTTCGGAATGACCGACTTGTAAAGGGGGTCTGCGATAACAGTTTTCGGGGACAGCTCTTTAAGCGCCTTTTCTATATCCTCCTCTGCAAGATATTCTGCGTCACAGCTGTTTAACAGTCTTGTTTCGGTGGGCAGGGGACATATAACTGAAGAGCTTATGCCGAGTTCCTGATACAGTGCCGACGAAAGAAATACTGCATTTATGCTTTCGCCTATGATGACCGTGTCACAAGTGTCAGTGCTGCGCTCTGCCAAAAGAACACTGCTTCCGCTTTCTGCAGCTTTTTTTATTGTATCTGCAAGGCTTTCAGCAGCCCTTATCCCGAAAGGCACACCGCATACATACGGTATCCCGAATTTATCTTTCATATACTCGGCTGATGCCATTCCTGCATAGCTGACTACAAGGTTGACCTTTGCGGATGCGGCGTTCTTTATCTCATCAAGGGTGCTGCCCATAGCAAGGCAGGAGATATATTCAAGGCCGCTTTCACCGAGCCATTTTTTCATAAGGTCTGATGTGCCGCGCCACTTGAAATCGAGGGGGGTCATGCCGAGAATGTTCACGCCGATACCGTCGGCTTTCGGACATTCATTTACAAATTCGGTGACAACAGCAAGCATAGCTTCACTTGCGCCGTCAATATACGAATGAGTGCCGTTTGTGTGCATGGCAAAGGTGCGTATGCCGCTTCGGCGCTCGACCTCTTCGGCTATAGCGTCAAAGTCTGTGCCTGTCATCATCGGCATAGGCGAGCCGCAGAGCGTTATGAACTTCGGGTGCAGGTCTTCTGCCGCTTTGACGGTATCGCTTATCAGCTTTTCATCGGTGCCCATTATGGCGTCCATTTCGGTCAGCGCCGAAATGAATATATCCGAGCGAATGTCATACCATCTCGGCTCGTCATGGGTGGAGTAGGTGGAGTTGCAGCCCGAAGCGTCGTGTGTGACCGTCATTCCGCCGAGCTCATACATGGCAGAGCATACTCCCGCAGTATCTGCGGAGTAGCAGGGTATCATCTTTGATGCGTTTTTCATATGCTCCTCCTCAGTATCACGAGTCAAGACAGCTTGCACAGCCGAAGCCCTTGTGGCTTATGAGTGTGCGTCTGTCCTTAGGTGTGCGGTATGCTTCTGTCATAAGGGCGGCTAGCTTTTCGATGCCCGAGAAGCCGTAGTATCCGCCGTTCATGACTATATTTACAAAATTGTCGGTATTGAAATAGTGCGCCGCTTTTTGTCCCACTGCAAGAGTCTTGCTGTGGGGGCGTTCGGGAAAGTTCAGCATATTGACATTTGCAGCAGCGTATATCATAAGGTCGGGGCGATTGGCTTTCAGCCATTCAAAAGCCGAGGTCTCCTCGCCTGCTGTGTCTGCTATCACCGAGGTGACGTTGAAGCCGTGCTCGCAAAGCAGTTTTGCAAGTCCGAAGGGTCTTGTCACCGCAGTAAAATCTATAGCTATCTCGGTATCGCCTATGACAGCCCGAGCGTCGGAAAGAGCCTTTGAAGCACGGCTTTCCTGCTCGGAAAGGTCGGGCATAGGTATATCAAGTGCGCCGCAGAGCTGACGGTAGCCGTCTTTTAGTTCATCACTGTCAAAGCAGGCAGGAAGATACAGTGCTTTAGTGCCGAATCTTTCTTCAAGTTCTTCTCCCGCAAGTTTGGCTGTGGGGATATAAAATATATTCAGTGAGCTTTCCGCAATTGAAAGATACTCATCAAAGCTGCTGCAGGCAGTTATATCCTTTATGCTGTATCCTGCGTGTCGTATCATTCCGATAAGCTCGGAGGTCTCATCTGTCGGACGGTCACAGCCTATTATCGCTATGGCTTTCGGGTCTTTTTCACGCTTTTTCAGCGGTGCATAAAGCTGCGCGTTCATCTTGACAACGGGTGATACCGTCTGGCGCATGGTGGGTGTCATATAGCAGTCGATAAACGTTATGTCGGGAAACATTTCAGACAGTTCGTTCAGTGCGTTTTCAAAATCGACTCCCGCAAACATATGGATACAGCTTAAAAACAGCAGTACGACGGGTGGTTTTCTGTCAAGGCGGCGGAGTATGTCGGCAGTGCCGTCAACTATGTCGCTCTCAAGGTGTCCGTTGAACATATCCTCTTCTGATACAGATATCCAGCTGAGTCTGTCAAGCTCGAACATTTCTGCGGCGGTGAGTATGACGCCCCTCAGACAGCCCTGCGCACAGACATATATCTGATGTGCATCGGGTATCAGCATACCCATGTGGACTATGTTCCACATACCTCTTGCGGGTGCGTTATATTCAAGTCCCGATGAGAATAGTCCCGAAGCGTCTGCATCGGATATTTTCACATACGGCGGGTCGGCGTAATTGTTATTCACAGCACAGCCCCCCTTATTTGAATGATGCGAGCACTCCGTCAGCGATAAGGCTGAGCTGTTTTGCCGCCTTACATTCGGGAAATGCTTCTGATACAGTTTTCTGCTGTTCGTCAGCAAGCTGTATCTCTTCGCTTCTGTCAAGAGTTCCTATTATGCTTGTATGGAAATCGTCTGCAAGTTCTTTTGCCTGTTCGTCTTCATCACGGACTCCGCGTCGGTTAAGGATTATTCCGCCGAGAGATGCATAACCTCTGTCTCTGAAGTTCTCAACTGCCATGCAGATATTTGCAGCGGCGTATTTTGACATTTTTTCTCCTGATGTGACCACAAAGACCTTGTCGGCATAACCCTTTCTCATAGGCATTGAAAATCCGCCGCATACCACATCTCCGAGAACGTCGTAGATAACGACATCGGGTTTGTAAACATCATATGCTCCCAGTTTTTTCAGCGTTTCAAGAGCGTTTATTATTCCGCGTCCCGCACAGCCGACACCCGGCACGGGACCGCCTGCTTCAACACAGACTACTCCGGATGGGCTTTCGTACACGGCATCGTCAAGGGTCAGTCTGCTGCCTTTTTCGCGGGTAAGGTCAAGTACTGTGGGTATTCTTTTTCCGCAAAGCAGTGAGGTCGAATCGGCTTTGGGGTCACAGCCTATCTGCATGACCTTCATGCCGCGTCTTGTGAGTTCGGCAGATATGTTTGAGGAAATGGTGGATTTGCCGATACCGCCTTTTCCGTAGATAGCTAATTTTATCATTCGCTGTAGTCTCCTCTCGATATCTCGACCTCATATCCTATCGACTTCATTCTTGACTGAAGACAGAATCTGCATTCGCTCGTGCTGTCCTCGGTGCATATCTTGTTGTCATAAAGCATATATTTCTTTCTCACCGCTGTGGGGGAAAGGTTGGGCATGATGACGTTTGCACCTGCAAGCACTCCCTGTTCACGGCCGTCGGAGCGGATAGTACCCAGTGCTGTAGTTGCAGGCAGCAGAACGTTCGGCAGCATTATCCTTGAAAGGCTGAGCAGGAATAGCGTCAGTTCATAGCTGCCTTTTGGTTCGTCCCTGAACGGTGTATCCTTGTGTGGAAGAAACGGGCCAATGCCTATCATGTGGGGCTTGAAACGTTCCATAAAAAGCATATCCTCAGCAATACATTCGGGTGTCTGGAACGGCGAGCCGACCATAAGTCCCGCACCTGTCTGAAAGCCCAGCTCTTTGAGCTGTTCAAGGCATTTCATGCGGTGTTCAAATGACATTTCTGCGGGGTGCAGCTTTCCGTAATGCTCTTTGTCGGCAGTTTCATGACGAAGCAGATATCTGTCTGCACCTGCCTCACGAAGCAGCTTGTAGTCGTCATATTCAAGCTCTCCCAAAGAAAGAGTTACGGCACAGTCGGGGTGAGCTTTTTTTATCTGTCTTACTATGTCTGCAAGGTGCTCTGTTGTATAATGCCTGTCCTCGCCGCTTTGCAGCACGAAGGTGCGGTAGCCTGTTTCATAGCCTTCGTCGCAGCAGGAAAGTATCTCTTCGTCGGTAAGGCGGTATCTTTGAGCGTTAAGATTTGAACGTCTTATACCGCAGTAAAGGCAGTCGTTTTTGCAGTAGTTGGAAAATTCAACTATGCCTCTGATAAATATTTTTCTGCCGAACTTTGATGTGCTTATGCTGCGGGCTTTTTCAGCGGCATAGCTGCGGACTTCATCATCATGACCTGTGAGAAGACAGACCCATTCCGACTTATCAAGATGTTTATGACGGTCAAGCTTGTCGATAAGCAGTTTCAGATCTTCCATAGCTTTCGTTTTCCTCCGTAAATAAAAATACAGTCCGTCTCCGTAAAGACAGACTGCGCCCGTGAATGATCGCTGTCTGACCTTGCTTTCACCTCAAATAGAAATTTTCGGCGTCAGGAGATCGTTTTTGCGTTATATGCTGTTATTGTTTTGCAGGGGCGTACATTGTTTTTGCCTCGACCCCCGGCAGTCTTCCTATCCTGCCCGCAAGAGTGTTTATAACGTTCTGCGGCGCGTCGATAGCGATGCTTATGATATTCAGCTTTTTGACACGGTAGGGTATTCCCATGCGGCCTATTATGTATTCGCTGTATTCATGCAGAAGACTGTTTATCGTTTCGGCTGATTCCTTATCCTCAACGATTATATTTATCATTGCAACTCTTGTTTCCATCAATAGTTCCTTTCTGCATATCTATACATATTATACCACGCTGTACAATATATGTCAACGCTTGTGTAATAAAATAGACATTACATACAATTCCGGTATATGATTTTTGTAGGGTTAGAATATGTTAACTTTTCCTTTTTTCGGTATCGGCTATTTACTTTTGAAGATATATGTGATATACTTGATTTACAACAGCAGAACGTATTTTTAAGGAGGCAGGTCATGGAAGAAGAACAGAAAAGAGAGACTTACGGAAGTCTTGTGAGCCTTGCAGATCTTGCAAAAGCCGCAGACAACCCGGAAAGAAGAGAACTTATAATAAACGGTACCCGTGTCAATGCTGACGGTGAGCCTGTTAAACCTACAGAGGAAGAAAAGGGCGCAGCTAAAGTGATAGAGATACTTCTGCTCATCTCGTGGGTGATAGCGTTTATAGTGCTTCTGGGGTTCTCACAGTTAGATAAACTGTTAGGTTTTGCGGCATTCGGATATATAATGCTTTCAGCGGGATCGCTCGCTATAGTAAAGACGGGTCTTTCAGAGCCTATGCTGCTGATACTGCCGTATGTCGGCGCACTTATGACGGGAATACCTATATCACTGATATACGAACGCAAACACCCCGGAGCGCTGCCCTTTACATTTGACAAGCCGACGATCCTCTCGCTTATATTCTACAGTATGGCAGCTGTAGGAGCGCTTCTTATAATATCGCAGTTCAGTAAGACTATCAGGCTCAAACGCAGGTGTACAGAACGTGTCTCCGCAAAGTGCATATATCTCAATTACACAATAGAGCACAGCGGTTCGGGAATGACGCGGCGTGCATACAAAAGAACATCTCCCGTATGGCAGTACGAGTACGGTGGAGATATCTATGTTACCTCGGAGTACAGCTACGGCGGCAATGAGGCGGGTCTGGGCAGCATATGTGATCTTTATGTTTCAGAAAGCGCTCCGACATTGATATACCGCCCTTCAAAAACAAAGCTGATGATAGTTACTGTTGTGGGGATTCTGTGGACAGCACTGAGTCTGTACGCTTTGACGGTCATAAAGTAATGATAAAGCGCATCGGTCGTATTGATCGATGCGCTTTTTGTCATGCCTGTTTCTGACGCAGCTTTTCGTAGTGTGCTGCTTTGTTAAGGTACATTTTTTCGTCGGCTTCTTTCATATCCTCGCGTATATCGTTTCTGCCGTTGTCAGCACACCAGCCCAGTGCCAGATTTACGCCTTCGCCGCTGTTGACGCTTGCAGAGATGAGCTGCATTTTTGCATTGAATTCCTCATCTGTCATATTGCTTATGAACACTGTGAATTCGTCGCCGCCTGCCCTGTATATCTCCTGTCCGAGGAACGCTTCCTGCAGAAGTATCGCAGCGGACTTAATAAGTATATCACCTGCAAGATGGCCTTTACGGTCATTTGTCTGCTTCAGTCCGTTGACATCTGCGAAAACTACTTTAAGGTCATCGGGATAGCTGTCTGTGCCGTCTACCAGCTTAGCTACTCTGTTGTTCATGGCATTTCTGTTGTATACACCTGTCAGCAGGTCAATATTGCTCGTGTATTCAAGCTGACGGAGAAGCTGCTGATTTGATATCTCTGATGCGATAAAGAATGTGGTAAGTTCAAGAGTCTCACGGATATTGATGGACTGTTCGGTATCAAAGTGAGTCACCCAGATATATCCTTTTGTCTCGCCTGCGTATTTAAGCGGGAAAAGTACCAGGTTGTCAACATTATATGCAGCAAGTGATTCATACCATTTGGGGTTTCTTTCCTTGAGCACCTGCATATCCTGTGCATTTTTTATCATTAGATAATCGCTGCCCGCAATGGTATCGGACCAGGTGGATACAATATCAAAGAAATCGTCATTTATAAAGTTCTTTATATCAGCAGGATCGCCCTGGATATCGGAACTTTCACTGAGGCTGAGCAGCGAACATTTTCTTTGTTTGAAATCAGTCAGAAGCAGGCAGCATCTGCTTGCGCCGCACATTTTTCTTATATTGCTTATGACGTTGTCGATAGATGTCTGGAAATCATTTGTCCCTTTCAGCTCAAGGCAGGTCTGCAAAACATTCGACGCTGTCTGAAGAGGGATATTGGTCATAAGTTCGGTGTCTGCACCCATAGTTATCTCATAGGTATAAACGCAGTAACCCACGTTCTCATCATCGCTTTTGATAGGCAGGAAGAAGAGATTGAACCAGAAATTGACTCTTTCCGGACTTACATATGTGTGCATACATTCTTTCTTAATGGCTGCACGGTAGCAGAAATCTTCAAAATTAAGGTCGTGAGGAAAATACTTTGTATAGAGCGAATTAGGCACAAAATGCTTTTC
>CADBTD010000342.1 GCA_902797535.1 uncultured Ruminococcus sp.
ATTCTATTAAAAATCTGTTACAAACATTATAGCATATTAACAAATCGAAAACAATAGGCATTTTTTACAAAATTTTTGTGAATATGGCGGTAAAATGACGAAGGAATATAATTTTTTTAACATGGTGCTGTTTCTTGACAAAAAACAAAGGCTGTACAGCATAAGCGGTACAGCCTTTGAAGGTTTCTGTTTCAGCAGAAATTATTAACCAACATCAGGGTCAGACGCAGTGATGATGTCTTCTGCTTCAAACTTGATCACTTCAAGTTCTGCTTCAATGTACTTAGTCATTTGGCATAACACCTCTTTCCTATAAAATAGATCGATCTATGCAATAAATCGGTGCCGACGGCTTTCACCGCCTGACCAAATTATTACCGTGTGAAAAATTTGTTAAGCTTATTATAACATATTAGAATAACAAAAACAATAGTTAAAATCAACAACATTTTTGAAAAATAAGTGGCAATTTGATGAAAATAATGTGAAAATGTACTGCCGATCTGCGTTTTTTCATGCTGTTTTTCTATATTGTAGCACAAAACCTACAAAAAATCAACAGTAAAATTTACCCGCACCGTTTTTTCGGTACGGGTATCAAAATATTAATCTTTCAGTTGTTCCAGTGCCTTTTCAAGCAGGTAATCCCTGTCCTCATCAAACAGCGCTCTGAACGCTTCTTCATCGAGGGGGACTTTTATGTCTATATCGTCGCCCGTGATGTGGTCAGTGCCCGCATCGATGAAAATGCTTCCGTCCTTATTCAGCAGGACCGAACTTGAATACTGGAGCGAACCGTTTTCAAGGTCGATGCCGTACACGCCCTGACCCACGCCCGCAGCCTTGGTAAAGCCCATGACCGTGACATTTTCCATGCCCTGCATGACTTTGGTCAGGTGGTCTGCGGCGCTTGCTGCATATGCGTCCACAAGCAGTATCACCCTGCCGTCACCGAGTATGTTCTCACCGTTGAAATAGTTGTCGGTGCCCTTGATGTAACCGCCGTTTTCGTCACGCACATAGCAGTTGCTGTCTTCGTCCCACAGTGCATCGGTGACGTAGTAATGCTCCCCTGCGGGCGCGAACACCGACGCTATGCCCTTTACCATATCTGCCGAGCCGCCGCCGTTTGAACGGATATCTATTATGATATCCTTTACGCCGTCAGCCATAAGTGCGGTAACGTCTTCACGCAGCTTTGATACCATTCCGGAATGATTTTCGGTCGCTGAAGACTTCTTATCATACGACATTATTTTTATACGCAGGCAGGCGGTGGTATCATCTATCCTTGTAAAGCTCATATGCGCCGCATCATAGCCCCGCATGAGCTTTTCTTCTGCCTTTTCAAACCTGTCATGGTAGCAGCCCTTCAGCTTTTTCAGCACGGCGGTCTGTTCGTTTCCTGCATCGTCGATATATCTGACCTCGGCCGTATCTCCGCCGACGCCTGCCGCATAAATGCCCTCGAAGAATTCGGCGCTGCCCGCATCCGAATATAATCCGCAGTTCATTTCATAGTACCTTGACTTTTTGTCGGCCTCGGCAGGGGTCATGCCCTCCCAGGTGAGTATCTCGGTACCGTTGTGTATGCCTATGCTTTCAAGGCTGCTGTCGGTCTCGGCGGCGACTGTGCGTCCGTCGGAAAGAGTGACTATCACAAGACCGTAATCATTTCCCGACGCTTTTTCGACCGCCTTGTCTGTGATCTCATCATCAGTGCTGTAGCCTACATGGCCGTCACGGAATTCTGATGTAAAGCATTTCCAGACTATCACATTCTCCACGGCGTCGTTGTTATTCTGGACCTCCCTGAACTGCGGATAATACTTATCCCACAGTGCGTCAAAGTCTATCTGCTTGTACTCGGTAAGGGCGTAATGCTCTTTCATGGAATCAAAGCCTTTTTTGAAATCACCGAGGTAGTCGTGTCTGTTTCTGTATCCGTTATCGAGCAGACAAATTGGCACTGTGATAAGGATAAGCACGCCGCAGATGACCGAGGATAAATGCCGTACCCTGACTTCATCCCTTGCCGCACCCACCGACAATCCTGCCATAGCCAGATATGCGGGTATCATGCACAGCTCGGTGCCGCCTATATATACCAGCAGGATACATAAGAACGCAGGAATGATATAGCACAGCCGCCACTTAGTGTTTACGACCTTTTCCGAAAAGCCTGCAAGAAGCCAGAGAAGCACGCAGCTGACCGCCCCCACAATGAGAAGTATGATATCAAAGATCTCCATTATGCATCCTCCTCTCATCTCATGTCGTCACGTCTGAACAGCACATAGCCTGCGATAAGGTACAGCGCCGAAAAGATAAGCGACACTGCTGTTACCATAAGGGCTGTATGTGCGGGGAGCGCTGTTTCATATACCATTCTGTTTGCGCCGCTTACTTCAAATGTGTTCCAGCTGTCAAGTACGGTAAGATACGACATACTTGTCATAGATACCATATATCTGCCGCTGTGTTCGGCATGACCGCCCACCAGGCTGATGACACACATCAAAGCATATGTGGACGCAAGCACTGCGACAGTTTTTTTGAATATATAGGACAGCATGACAAGAAAGCAGCTCATTCTGAAAAATACGGCTCCCATAAACAGTATGCGTATCAGTATATCGGCTATGCAGAAGCTGCTCTGCGCACCTGCTATACAGCAGCACAG
>CADBTD010000343.1 GCA_902797535.1 uncultured Ruminococcus sp.
AGATACTCTGTCTGGACATATACTCCGTAAAAACATCAGCATATAACAAAAAAGAGCGCCTTGCCGTTTAAAGCAAAGCGCTCTTTTTTCGTGTATCTATTTTTTTGTGAGGTATTTCAGATCAAACTCATCGACGGGTATTGCTTTGTCAAAAAGCCAGCCCTGAGCCATTGTGTGACCGCTTGCAGCGAGTATCTTCGCCTGGTCTTCAGTCTCAACGCCCTCGAAGATTATATCTTTTCTTGTGGACTGTATCAGATTGCTTATGTGCTGCACATAATCTCTCGAACGCTCACTGTTCGATATGTCGTCGATAAACACCTTGTCCACCTTGACGATGTCTACAGGCGCGTCTATGAGTATGCTCAGCGACGAATACCCTGTGCCGAAATCGTCTATGTCTATGCGGAATCCCTGCTCACGCAGCCTGCGCATATTCGAGAAGAGATTCTTTACATCCTGAGTGAAACAGCTTTCGGTTATCTCAAGCTCTATCAGCTTCTTGTCAACACCGTAGATGTCCGCAAGCTCTGATACTCTCGTGACAAATCCCGGGCTGTTGTTGTGCTTTCTTGAGAAATTTACAGATATCGGCACCAGCTTCTTGCCCTGCTTTTTCCACTTGGCAAGATTCTTCAGCACCTGCTCGTAGATGTACATATCCAGCTGTGTGATGTATCCCACATTCTCAAGTACATCTATGAACTCATATGGCAGCTTGTATGTCCCGTCAGGATTGCGCCAGCGTGTGAGCGCCTCAGCACCTATCATCTCACGGGTCACAAGGTCGAATTTCGGCTGCAGGAACAGCTCTATGGCACCGCTTGTTATGGCAGTCCATATCTCGCTTGCAATGGTCTGGTCATGACTGCGCTTTTTGCGCATACGCTCGGTGTATACGCCGCAGGGTATCTCAGATGATCCCTTTACGCTTCGCCTTGCCAGATTTGCATTGTCTATCGCTATGGTTATGTCGTCACTGTCCGAATGGAAGAAGTATACGCCCGATGAAACCTGCAGGTCACTGTGGGGATACTTTTCCTTCTGCCTGGATGAGAATTTCGTGTTGCTCGCAGATATCTCACGGATAAGCTGCTCACGGTCAGACCCTCTCATCACTGCGACAAAATAGTCCGAATAAATGCGGCAGCCCGCAAGACTCATGGGATTTCCGCAGACTATGTCCGCAAAGCTGCGCAGCATCTCATCGCCTGCTTCATACCCGAAGTTCTCGTTTACATATGAAAAATCGTTTATGTCCGAATATACCAGCGCAAAGCACTGCGAGTCGTTGAACTGCTCCTTGAGGATCTGCTTTGCGGCTTTCTTGAAGGCGTTTCTGTTGTAAAGACCCGTAACATGGTCGCTTACCGTCAGCCTCTCTATCTCCTGCTGGTCGTGGGCAAGACGGTTCTTCATCAGCTTGAAATGGTCTATCGAATATATCATTCCGTAGACGTTTGACACTCTGTTGTCCTCGCCTGCGATGCTGACGTATACCAGCTTGTACCAGCGGTAATCCTTGTCAAATATGTTTGTGCGGAAATCTATGCTTCCCTTGTCGGGTGACAGCAGAGCACGGTTCCATGTGCTGTAGAACATATCAAGGTCATCCTCGTGGACTATCCCCTCTATAAATTTCCCCGCAAGGAAACTCTGTATTTCGGCCGAACCCTTTTTGTCTTTCAGCTTCTGTGATGTGGTCGAAAGCAGGTCGGTCTCCGCATCATAGTCAAAGAAGACCTCTTCGGTGTTTTCGGATATCATCTTAAAGCAAAGATTCTGCTTCGTGAGCAGCTTCTCGCCCTTCACCTTGTCGGTGATGTCCATAACAGCGCAGTATACCAGCTCGCTGTCGATGCCTTCAACATCGAAGTATCTTCCCGAAAGCCTGAGCCACTGCTCCTTGTCCTGTACCCTTATGTCCTGGATAAAAGGCTTGTGAACGCTCGTGCAGTCACGGGAATTTCTCACCAGCTTGTCGTATGCACGGTCTGATATTATAGCACGGTCGATCTTCCTGTCGGGCATATGTCTGCTTCCGGTAAGATGGTAGTATTCTTCGGTGGCTTTTTCAATGTAAAGCTCATCGTTCTCCACTCTGAACACCGCAAGTCCGCCGGGTACGCTCCCGAGAAGAGCATCAAGCTCAGCTCTTGTGCTTGCGTACTTCTGCCTCAGCACAGTATGCCTTGATATGTCTGAAAGAGTTACATTCACACAGGCGTGCCCGTCATCATTCGTGAAGTCCTCACCTATGCATATTACTTCAAGACGTCTGCCGTCTGCGCATACTATACGGTGCTCAAGCGTGCCGCCGCCTGACTTTCTTATCCTGTTTACCTGTTCAAGATACTCTGTCCGGTCTTCGGGCGGGATGAGCGAAAAGAACGTAACATCGCCGCTGTCTAACTGTTCGCCCTTGTATCCTGTCATCGAAAGGAAGCAGTCGTCGTACTTTATTATTTTACCACGATCATCGTGATCGGCGGTGAATCTTGCACAAAAGACGTTCTGTATGCGGTCGCTGCCGTTCATAAAAAAAGCCCCCCTTTCCGAAAAAATACATATTAATAACATAAAGATATATTTCCTATTAAATTATATCATAAATGTTAATAGATTGCAATAGCTGGGTACAATTTTCGTTAATATATACAACACAATTTAGGAAAAATAACAATATTCCCCGAACAATGCCTCAAAATAATAGTAAAATGGCATTATTCGGGGAATATATAAATGTCTGTCAACACCGCAAAAATCGGTCATTATTCTTTTTTCCAGAGCAGTATATCAAGCAGCATCGGGAGCAGGTAAATAATGACGAAAACTAAAATTCCTATGCCTGCCAGCAGATATCTCGAAACGTGTTCGGCAAGTCCCGCGCTGATTTCATTTTTTTGCATTTTCCTGCGGAAAATATGTACTGCACACAACAGCGTCATGATCCCGCCTGCCGCCGTCAGCATCAGGCCTGTTTTCAGTCCCTTCGGCACAAATTTTATGCTTATGTCGCTGTGTCCTGCGGGCAGCGTAAAACTCATGAAACATGACAGCGCCTTGTTTAACGGCTGCTTTTTGCCGTTGACCATGAGCGTGAAGCCGCTGTCATAGGGCACTGCAAGAAGCACCTCAGACTGCTTGTCGAGGTCAGCCGAGCCTGTCATTCCGTTCTTTGCTTCACAAAGCGCCAGCGTCTTCGCAGAGCTTATCTTCTCCCCGATAAGCTCCGTGTCAAGCCCGAACACTCCGAAACTCCTGCAGCTTATGTCCTTCAGTGCGGTAAGGTCTATCGTCACCGTCTGATCCTCAAAG
>CADBTD010000344.1 GCA_902797535.1 uncultured Ruminococcus sp.
GAAAGCACTTTGATAAGTCGCTTGAACCGTTCTACATTTCAGCGCGGCCGAAGCTTGAAGAGTATTACAGCAGTCTTGAATAATATCCGCCCCCATTGCAGAGCTGGGCCTGCAGTGGGGGTTGATATTTTGAAACAAATAAGGCATCTGCCCATAAAGCAGATGCCTTGTATTTTCCCGAATGGGATGAAATTATCTCTTGCTGAACTGAGGAGCGCGACGTGCAGCCTTTAAGCCGTACTTCTTTCTTTCCTTCATTCTGGGGTCTCTGGTAAGGAAGCCTTCCTTCTTGAGAGCGGGACGAAGCTCAGGGTCAAACTGGAGCAGAGCACGGGAAAGACCATGTCTGATAGCGCCTGCCTGACCGGTAACACCGCCACCCTGAACGGTAGCAACGATGTCAAACTTGTCATTGGTGTTGGTAACAGCGAAAGGCTGACGAACGATGAGCTTGAGAGTCTCAAGACCAAAGTAATCGTCGATGTCTCTGCCGTTTATGGTTATCTTGCCAGTACCTTCGTAAACACGAACTCTGGCAACAGAATGCTTTCTTCTGCCTGTACCGTAGTAATACGGATTCTTTGATTCGTACATTTAAATTGCTCCTTTCTTATCAAAACTCGTACTTCTCGGGCTTCTGTGCAGCATTGTCGTGCTCAGCGCCCTTGTAAACTCTGAGTCTTGTAGCAGCCTTTCTGCCGAGAGTGTTGTTGGGGAGCATACCTGTAACAGCAATAGTCATAGCTCTGTCAGACTGCTCAGCCATGAGCTTGGAATACTGGATCTCTTTAAGACCGCCGATCCAGCCGGTGTGCCACTTGTAGGTCTTCTGAGTGAGCTTGTTTCCGGTAAGAACAGCCTTATCAGAGTTGATGATGATAACGTGGTCGCCGCAGTCAGCGTGAGGAGCATAAGTAGGCTTGTGCTTGCCTCTGAGAATGTGAGCAGCCTTAGCTGCAACACGTCCGAGGGACTGACCCTCAGCGTCGATAATATACCACTTGCGCTCGATGTCGCTAGCTTTGGGCATATAAGTTGACATAAGTGTTTTCCTCCTTCTTGATCATGCGCCCTTATCGGCGCAGTAAAACATAAATGTTATAAACAACATTGTCAATTATAACGCAACAGATCCAAATTGTCAAGCATAAAAATCGGATAAATCAAAATATAACCCTTATTCTCTTTAAATCTCTTTATTTTTCTTTGAATCTCTCACATTCTTGATTTTCATTTTAGTTTTTGCCGCATTGTTCTTTTCAAAATATATAATTGGCGTTGTATATTTATTTTGTTCACTGTGCATAAATGATTTTGGCTAAAATGCCCAAAAGTTGTTTTGGACTACGAAAACCCTTGAAATATTGAAAAAAGTATTGTATAATAATAGTACCGAAATGTTATTAAAATCGAAAGGAACGATATGAAATGGCTGTTAAACTTAATTCAGAGTATCTGAGATCTTTTATTGCCGATCATGAACTTGAAGGGATTGCTCCGCTTGTTACCGCGGCACACGAAACTCTTAAGAACAGGTCGGGCGCAGGTTCCGATTTTCTTGGGTGGGTAGATCTTCCCGTTGATTATGATAAGGAAGAGTTCGCAAGAATAAAGGCTGCAGCAGAGAAGATCAAAAAGTCCTGCGATATACTTATCGTTATAGGCATCGGCGGTTCTTATCTCGGTGCAAGGGCTGTTATCGAAGCTCTTCGCTCAACAATGTACAATAATCTTAAGAAGGATACTCCTGATATCTATTATGTAGGCAACAGCATCAATCCTGCTTATCTTAATGATATTCTTTCTATATGCGAAGGCAAGGATATATGTGTTAACGTTATATCTAAGTCGGGCACCACTACCGAACCTGCTCTTGCTTTCCGTATATTCAAGAAGCTCGTTGAAGAAAAGTACGGTAAAGAAGGCGCTAAAGACCGCATCTTTGCTACTACTGATAAGGCAAAGGGCACTCTTAAGTCACTTGCTGACACAGAAGGCTACGAAACTTTCGTAGTTCCTGATGATGTAGGCGGACGTTTCTCGGTGCTCACTGCTGTTGGTCTTCTTCCTATAGCTTGTGCAGGTATAGATATCGATAAGCTCATGAAGGGAGCTGCTGCTGCAAGAGATAAGTTTGCAGAAGATGATGGCAACGACTGCTATAAGTATGCAGCTATTCGCAATATACTTTATAATAAAGGCAAGAGCGTAGAGATGCTCATCAGCTATGACCCCAGCTTCGCTATGATGAACGAATGGTTCAAGCAGCTTTTCGGTGAGAGCGAGGGCAAGGATAATAAGGGTATTTTCCCTGCATCGGCTGTATTCTCCACAGATCTTCACTCTCTCGGTCAGTTCATTCAGGACGGCTCGCGTATAATGTTTGAAACTGTTCTTAATATAAAGAACCAGAGAAGCGACCTCTTCCTTGAGCCTGAGGCAGAAAATCTTGACGGTCTTAACTTCCTTACAAATCAGAATATGTCTGTTGTAAACGAGAAGGCTTATCAGGGCACTGTACTCGCTCATACTGAGGGAGGCGTACCGAATATCGTTCTTGAACTTGATGATGTTTCTGAGGAAACAATGGGTGAGCTTATCTACTTCTTTGAAAAGGCTTGTGCGATCTCAGGTTATATGCTCGGTGTAAATCCGTTCAATCAGCCCGGAGTTGAAAGCTATAAGAAGAATATGTTCGCTCTGCTGGGCAAACCCGGCTATGAATCTCAGAAAGCCGAGCTTGAGGCAAAGCTTAAATAAGGATTTACGGGTACGGTGATTTAAAAAAGTCCCTGCCCCTAAAATAAAAGTCTATCAGACAGAATGGAGATATGGAATCATGATCAATCTAATTCCCGGAAAGAAGGGCACAGGTAAGACCAAGGTGCTTGTAGACGCTATCGTAAAGGCTTCTGAAAATGCAACAGGTTACGTTGTTTGCATTGAAAGAGGTATGAAGCTTACCTATGATATTCCCTCAAAGGTAAGACTCGTAGATGCTGAGGAGTATGGAATCACCAGCTATGATGCTTTCTATGGCTTCGTTGCAGGTCTTCTCGCTGGCAACTACGATATCCAGGAGATATATGTTGACGGTATCCTCAGGATAGGCGGCAGGAACTTTGATGAATTCGGCGCAATGCTCGATAAGGTAGCTGTCATTGCTAAGGACGTTAAGCTCACCTTCACAGTATCAGCTGACCCCGAAGAGCTTCCCGCTAAGGTAAAGAACTACATCAAGTAAAGAAATTTTTGTGAAAATCACAAAAAATCCAAAAAAGGGCTTGACAAAATAAAGTCTATAGTTTATAATGGAATTTGTGATGTTTACGGGTGTGCTCCCGGAATACCTCGCTTTCAGTGAAAGGAAGGCTTCATATGGAGAACCTACAGCTAAAACAGATTTTTGAAGGACAAAAGCAGTCGGTGGATATCGATGTAGCTGTTGCTGTTGATGAACTGAAGGAACTTGAGCCTTTTGATACTTACACTGAACCACTCACTGTCAAGGGCGTTGTAAAAAATCGTGCAGGTATAGTTACCGCCGATTTTACGGTCAAAGCTTCGCTTGACCTCGTTTGTGACAGATGCGGTAAGGATTTCCAAAGGGAATACTGCTACAGCTTTTCACATACTCTTGTTCATGCACTGGATAACAGTGAGGACGATTTTGATGATTATGTAGAGTGCCCGCAAAATACGCTTGATGTCTGTGAGCTTGCTCTTACGGACCTGAAGCTTGCAATGCCCACAAAGATACTCTGTAAAGAGGACTGCAAGGGGCTTTGCCCTGTATGCGGCAGTGACCTTAATGAAGGAGACTGCGGCTGTAACTAAGTATCATAGTGAAAGACACAGTAAGGAGGTGCAAAAATGGCAGTACCGAAGAGAAAGACTTCTAAGGCTAGACGTGATAAGAGACGTTCTAACGTATGGAAGCTTCAGGCACCTGCACTCAGCAGATGCTCTAACTGCGGCGAACTGACTGCACCCCATAAGGTTTGCAAGAACTGCGGCTATTATAAGGGCGTTGAAGTTATCAGCAAGGAAGCTTGATGACACGCTTTGAGCAGTTATTCGCCTCAGGGGCTATATGACCTCTGCTATAATAATAGCGGAGCATTAGAAGCATTATATGATGTTTTCTATGGGCAGAGGAGGGTTATCCTTCTCTGCCTTTTATTTTGATATGTCACGACTGTAAAAGGAGCAGACAAATGTCGGTAAAGATAACAGGCACAGACCCTAACAGCCACGCCGAAAAGGCGGGTATCAAAGCAGGGGATATACTTATATCTATTAATGGGCACGAGATCGAAGATGTGCTCGATTATATGTTTTATGCCGCTGAAAACAGTACCGTTATCTGCTATGAACGTGACGGCGAACAGCATAAGACCCGTATACGGAAGTCTGAATACGATGACCTTGGTATGCAGTTTCAGTCCTTTTTAATGGACAATAAACAGCGCTGCTCAAATAACTGTATATTCTGCTTTATTGATCAGATGCCGCCCGGAATGCGTGAAACGCTGTATTTCAAGGATGATGACGCTCGTTTGTCTTTCCTTCAGGGAAATTATGTAACGCTTACTAACCTGCAGGATAAGGATATACAGCGTATAATTGATATGCGCCTCAATATCAATGTGTCTGTGCATACCACAAATCCCGAACTTCGCTGCAAAATGATGCATAATCGCTTTGCGGGTGATAAGCTAAGATATCTTCGCATGATAGCCGAAAGCGGTCTTATGATAAACTGTCAGATAGTCTGCTGTCCCGGGATAAATGACGGTGATGAACTTCGACGCACACTTAATGACCTGTATGACCTTATGCCGAATATCCAGTCTGTAGCTATAGTTCCTGTCGGCGTGACTAAATACCGCAAAGGCTTGTATCCTCTTGAGATATTTGATGCTGAAGGGGCAGGAAGAACTATAGATGTAATAGCAGAGGTACAGCAGAAAGCTCTCGAAAAATACGGAACACGAATGGCTTTTGCGGCAGATGAATTCTATCTTACCGCAGGAAGACCTCTGCCCGACGGTGATTTCTATGAGGACTATCCTCAGTACGAAAATGGTGTGGGGCTATGCCGTTCACTTATAGATGAGGTACATTCCGCTATAGAGATTGCAGAATATGACGGCGGAAAGCGCAAGGTGACCATCGCCTGCGGAACAGCTGTATACCCTGTTCAGCAAGGGCTGGCTGATGATATAATGAAGGCTTTTCCTGATGTGACCGTACAGGTAGTACCAATAATAAATCATTTCTTTGGTGAAACTATAACCGTAACGGGGCTTATAACTGCGCAGGACCTTGTTGCGCAGCTGAAGCCTGTAGATATCGGTGACGAATTGCTTATCGCCAAGGTGATGCTTAAAATGGACGAGCC
>CADBTD010000345.1 GCA_902797535.1 uncultured Ruminococcus sp.
CTGGTCATATATCTTGTTATAAACGAGCTTTTATTCCTGAAAATAAAGCGCATAACTCCCGCTGAGGTCCTGAAAAACAGAGAATGACAGCCTGACAGCAGAAAAAATGAGGAAGACCTTTTTAACGGGGTCTTCCTCTTTTTAGGTTCATTATGCATCATCTTGTGAACTGTGAAATAAACTTCCAGGCGTTCTCACAGCTATGCTGACGGCATTCGTGTACCTGTCCGCTCACGCTTGCAAAAGCTGTACGGCAAACGCCGTCCTCGCTGTTGTAGTAGTTTATTGTCAGAGTGCTTCCGCGTGACGGGTCGAACACCTTTTCTGTGCGGTCGGGTGCTATGCCCCATATCGGGTCTTCCCAGTTGTCCTTATCATCAAAGGAAAGCCCGTCAAACTTTTTCGCCAGCTTATTGACCTGTGCGGAATATACCACACGTTCAACGCACGACTTGTCATGACAGGGCAATTCGGGCAGGTGCGAATCCTCACCGCCCGAATAGAATATCGGAACTGACACGGTCTTGTTAAGACGGTCGGTCACAGGTTCGCCGAAAAATGTTGTGTACACAGGGAAAAGCGCACTTGCGGGCATTATACCGGCAAATATCTCGGGGTATTCCTGATACATATCCCATGTCTTGCCGCTTCCCATCGAGAAGCCCGTAGCATATATTCGGTGCTCATCGATATTGTAGCGCTTTTTCAGCTGTGCGATCACTTCAGCGGCTTCTGTAGCGGTCACGAACTGATGATTCTCTATCGACACAAACAGAAAACCGTACTTGTGCGCTATCTCCCACCAGCCTGCAACAAAAGTGAGGTACATCGAGCTGTCTCCGCCGCCGTGGAAACCTATCACCAGCGGCACCGGACCGTTATCAAATATTCCGTTATTGTAATATGCGAAATATCCCACCTTATGCGTCGGCTGATCCTTAAAGGGACTGCGGTTGTCGGGCGAGGTCTTTACTTCGGCACAGCCAACGTCCTCGGTCATGTCAAGTGCGTCAAAATCAGGCTCAAGTTCGATCTTTCCGCACCACATCTTGAATCTCTTTACAAAGGAATAGTAGTCACTCTCATACTCTGCCTTGTCTTTTACGAGCAGATTCTCACAGCCGTCAAATGCCTTGTTTATCTCATCGCTGTTGCCGACGCTGAGTACAGCTATATCCCTGCGCTTCACGTCGGGGGTTACGCTAAGCCCTTCCATTGAACACATAGCGGGAGTTATCTCACCGGGTCCCCAAAGATACTCGCCCTCAATAGTGGTGAGCAGATTCTTTGCCACATAGTCAGCTGACTCTCCGAAGCTGTATATATCGGTGCGGAACTTAGCACCGCGCACAAAGTAACCGTTGAATGTCTGTGTGAAGAAGTCGTGATCTTCGACATAGCCATCGGTATAAACGGGTATCATCTTTATCTCGGCGATCACTGCGGCATAAAATGACGCATCGGCGCCTTTCCAGCCGCTTTCAGCTGTGGGATAAACGAACAGCACGCTTGAATCAACAGATGCGGCTATCTTTGCAAGTCCGCTTTCAGAAGCAAACTTCACAGCACTTTCCATATCCTGCTTCTGTTCTTCAAACACCAGCAGCAGCGGTGCACGGAAGCTGTAGTTATTTGTCTGTCCGTCAATATCGTTGTCGGGAACGAATACTTTCAGCTCGAATTTATCAAAGGTATGCTCCCAGCATTTTCCGCCGTTTACGGGACGTACCTGCGGCCGTTCTTTCATTGCCATGCTTATGACCTCCTGAAGTAAAATAGTCTTTTTCTTTTCAGGCAGCTGATTGTTAGCTGCCTTACAGATATGATACCATAAATTTCCTTGGAAGTCAATAACCGACTATGTTTGAATTTTTACGATGACCGCATTTTTGCAAAAAAAGTGCTGCCGCAAAAACGACAGCACATACAGATAAGTGACTGCACACAATGACCGTACTCATGCACCCTTACAGCTGAATGGTATTCACTGTCTGCTTTTTCCAGAGTAAAGATAAACAGTCCCGGACTCAGACCGCCGTATCTGCTGTTCCATCCGGTTTCCACAGCGCCGTGATAAAAGCTGTGAGGGCGCGGATACATTTTATAAACACCGCAAGGGCAAAGACCCCATGTACACTGCCGGATAAAAAAGAGCATCTTTTTCATAAGTACGGCTCCGTAAGATCAGTCGGCTGAACGTACATTCTGTTTTGTGAAAGCAAGGTAAAGTGCAAAGAATGCGGCTGCAAAGAGAAGCTGTATGCCAAAGCATCCGAAAAGCTTGCTCTGATCGGATACCTCTCCGCAGATACCGAAGATATTGTTATTTGCCTTTACATACCAGTATGTAGGCAGAAAGCGTGCTGCTGACAGCACCCCGCTGCCGAGAAGGTCCTGAGGCACAAAGACTCCGCATACAAAGGAAAGACCGAGTCCGACTACATTAGTTATACCGCTGAGTGCGTTTTTGTCTGTATCCCTGCTTTTGAATAGAGCCGAGAAAAACAATGCTAAACTTGCGGCGACCAGAGAATAAATAAGGCTGTTTGCAAGGCATTTCAGACCCTCGGGAGAGAAAACATCACCGTATCTAAGCTGTGCAAGCAGTATAAATGTCAGCCATATAACCGATATAACAGTCAGCCCGCCCACAGAAAGGCTTAGAGTCTTTTTGAAAACGGAAATAGGTGAACTGTCTATCCTGCGGCGGATATCACTGTCAAAAAACTTGGTCATAACAGGGATAAGTGCCGAAAAAATGATATATATGGCACCAAAACCATAATATCCGAAAAAGTTTGCAAGACCGCTGTCAACACTTTCTGATGTGCTTCCGAGAACCGTAACTTCGGTACGTTCATTATCCGACTCGGCAGCTTTGCGGCAGGCTTCTTCCGGAGTCACGCCCGATGCAGTATAAAGAGCTGCAGTCTTTAAAAAGCGGGATATCTGTGCATCTGAAAACTGTGCAGCATAGGTGGAAGGAAGTCTTCTTGACTCTACAAGACCGTCAATATCGCCATCAGCCAGCTTCTGTTCAAAGTCTTCATTTATGGTGATGACTGCCTGAGTGCTGAAATAATAGAGCGAATCCTGAACAAATTCATCATCATAGCTTTTAAGTTCCACAACATCATTTGCCGAACGCAGATGTTCTTCAAGTATTTTGCTGGATGGTGAGTTGTCCTTATTCACTATACTTATGGCAAGTCTGATATCGGAAAAGTCCGTCTGTGACTTTTCAAATGAACGGAATATAGTAAGAAGGCAGAAAATAAGCATATACACCGCAATTATCGGGAGCATTTTCACCACTATTTTGAGGAAGGTCTTATAGGTCTGCATAGCTTTGCCTCCTTGTGAAGATCATGGATATTATTATAGCGGCTGCTGAGAAAACTATCAGTGAGAGGATATCGTTTCTGAAACGCTCGCCTGCGCCGTAAATATTTAGCGCATAAAAGCTGTCAGCTATAAAGCCTGCGGGGTTTATACGGTTCAAAAAAGAACAGTGCTCTTCAACGAACTGCCGCATCCCCTGATACATAAGACCGCTGAGAAAGCAGCATAGCATTATATACCCTACCATGAGCGAATATTTGAGTTCCTTTTTAAAAGTAAATACCGAACCTATCAGGTATCCGATGCTAAGGCCTGCTATTACTCCCGCAAGTATCATCAGAAGCATATATCCGAAAGGTACTGAGAAGTTTATCTTGATAACGAACATGAAATAAAGCAGTGCCAGTACATTTCCCACAAAAGAGATGAGAGTTTCTGCAAGAAGGCATACCGCAGATGATGTGAGATTAGTCACTGGAGAAGCGGTGCATCTTGCGCCGAGGGGTGACATATTCGCCTTTGTCCTTGAAGCTATCTCAAGACTTATGAAAGCGCTGTAAAGTACAGACATTGCTATAACATTATAGAAATAGCAGACATAGGGATCATTATTGCCGTCTGTAAGGTGCTTTTCGCTGACCGGTTCAGTCTCATTTCTGAGCATTTCCACAGCTTCGGGCAGCTTTTCGGGAGATGATACGGCGATCTCCTCGATAGCCTTGGCAGACATCCTGTACTCATCAAGAAAAGCCCTGAGTATACTTGGTTTCAGCCCCTGTTCCGCAACTGTAAGAGAAGGATCAGCAGAAATGCTTATTATACCCACTGCGCTCCCGTTTTTAAGGAGTTCGTCAGCTTCTGACCGTGTACACTCTGTCACAGAAAGCAGAGGTTCGTCACCGGAAGATATCTCGTCAAGTACGCTTTCAAAAGTTGGATTTGCCTCATCTGTAACTACAGCTACAGGTATAGCACGAAAAGCCATTTCATTTTCAGAGATACCGCCGAAAGCCGCATACATTAGTGTACCGAGAATGATAGGAAAAGCAAATCTCCAGAAAATAGATGCCTTATCTCTGAAGGTGCTTATTATCTGATATCGGAAAAGGTGTAAAAACATAGCCGCACTACCTCACATTACTTGTCACGGAGCTGTTTGCCGGTTATTTCAAGGAAAACATCATTAAGCGTGGGACGTTCAGAGAAAACTCTGCCTAAATTTATCTCCTGCTCCTGAAGATAAGTCATAAGGCGGATCAGATTATGCTTTCCGCCCGAATACTTGACGGTAAGTCTGCCGTCATTTACGAATGCTTCATAGGTATGAGGCAGCGCTCTTATATCGTCAAGCTGTTTGTCATCAAGTTCCATTACTTCAACGTTTATTGTTTCAGTATTCTTTATCTGCTTTTTAAGCTCTTCCTTAGTGCCGACGGCTATGGTCTTTCCCTTATCCATGATAGCTATCCTTGTGCATATCTGTTCGACTTCTTCCATATAGTGGGTGGTGTAGATGACCGTTGCTCCCTGACGGTTGAGCTCAACTATGCCTTCGAGTATCTTATTTCTGCTCTGGGGGTCTACGGCTACCGTAGGCTCGTCAAGTATGATGAGCTTTGGCTTGTGTGCTATGCCGCAGGCTATATTCAATCTGCGGAGAAGTCCGCCGGACAGCTTTTTCGGGAAAAACTTAGTAAAATCTTCAAGACCGACAAACTTCACAGCTTCGTCAACATACTGCTTTCTTGTGGCTTTATCCTTTATATACAGGCCGCAGAAGTAATCTATATTCTCGTATACCGTAAGTTCGTCAAATACTGCTACATTCTGCATTATAACGCCTATACGGCTTTTAACACTGTAGTTGTCGGGACGCATTTTTTCACCGAACACGGTTATCTCTCCCTTGTCAAAAGTCAGAAGAGAGAGAAGACAGTTTATGGTGGTGGATTTTCCCGAACCGTTAGGCCCCAACAGTCCGAATATCTCGCCATCATATATCTCAAGTGAAAGTCTGTCAAGGGCTATAAGCTCCTTATATCTTTTTACAAGTCCGTCGATCTTTACAACAGGTTCGCTCATACTAAGTCATCCTTTCCGGTCGAATTTTCATCTTACAATTATATTATACATAACTGCGGCTGTTTTCTCAAGTGAAAAATGTAACAGGACGGATATGACATTTGTAATATCTTTCGGAAGACACAAAAAAAACGGCTCACGCTGAGCCGTTTTAAATGTTACAGTGATGCAATAAAGTCGCTTACCCTTTGTCTGTATTCCGCATTGTGGTCGAGCCATACCTCGGTATGAGCGCTGTCATCAACAGTCCATATCTGCTTTTTATCCGATACTATACCGTTATAGATATTCTCCCCCATGAAATAAGGTGTAAGCGTATCGGCGCGGCTGTTTATCACAAGCGTGGGAACGGTTATCTTTTCCGCGAGCCTTTCTGCGTCGGCGTCGGCATAGCTGTAGCCGTATCGCATACGCAGTATGATATCTCCGCACCATGACATATATCCCACGGGTATACCCGTATCCATCGACTGCATTTCGGTGTCTACCATATACTTCATGTTTCCTAACGGACAGTCAAGTATAATAAAGTCGAGCCTGCTGCAGGTATCCTCATGCGCCGCCGCAAGAACTGCCGTGGCACCGCCCTGTGAGGTCCCCCACACTCCCCTTTTCCTGTTAGGGGCAACAGTATCAAGATAGTCAAGACAGTCGATAAGGTCATACTTTTCAAGCGCACCGAAGGTAACGCCCTCGGCGGTATTGCCGCCCGCACCACGCTGGTCATAGGTCAGCACATTGTACCCCATGGACAGAAAAAGCTCGGCAAGCGGGTGATTCTTATACATATTACCGCCCATGCCGTGTACAAGTATCACCGTATCGTTGTCTGCGGTGTCGGAATAGATGAGCTGTGCAGGGATAGTATGCCCGTCAAGCGATGAGGTGACCGATATCTCCTCAAAGGTATAAGCGCTTAAAAATGCGTCTTTGTCAACACCGTATTTCTTGTAAAAGCCATCGGTAACACCTATGGTGTCGTCACGGCTTTGTGCGCCCATAGCGCCCTGTGCCACCTGTTCGCCTATATACCATGAAAAAGCAGCGAACAAAAGCGTCAGAACAAGTATAATTATAAGGAAGATCTTCAGTACACGGTTATTTTTCATTTTTTCTTCTCCCTCTCAGTTTCGCAAACTCAGACACAGCCACACTCAGTATAGCACCTATCAGCAGTATCACCCAGCTTCTGCCCCAGTTATTTGTAAAGAAGCTGAATCCGAA
>CADBTD010000346.1 GCA_902797535.1 uncultured Ruminococcus sp.
AATATCGACGGCAGCTTTCACAGTACGGGAGATATTTTTTCAAGCGTGCTTTCGGGCGGCATGACGCTTGGCATGGACCTTGATACAGCACTTGAGCTTGCGGTGCATTTCACGCATGACTGTATAAAAGCCACTCTGCCTATCCGTGAAGAACAGTGGTACTCTGTCAGATTTGAACCATGCCTGGGAAGTCTTGCAGATGAATGTCACAAATATATAGACAGCTGAAAAAATAACGCCTGCGGAATTACTGCAGGCGTTATTTTATACTGTGCATTTGTACAAAAAAGTGTACTCAAATGATAGTGCCGCCTCCTATGACAACTTCTCCGTCATAGAATACGACTGCCTGTCCGCGGCATATCGCTCGGTGCGGCGTGTCAAAATCTACTCTTACAGTTCCGTCATCATTCGGATGAAGAGTGCAGGGAACATCCTGCTGATGATATCTTGTCTGACAGGTGCATCTTGTTCCGTCTGCTATCTCGCTTACCGAAATACAGTTTATATCTCCCGCTGTAAGCGATGAACGTGAAAGCTCCGGAAGAGTACCGAGTATAAGTGTGTTATCAGACACTCGCTTGTCTATAACGAAAAGCGGCTCGGAATATGATACTCCTATGCCCTTGCGCTGACCTACCGTATAGTTTATAAGGCCCTTGTGTTCACCGAGTTTTGTGCCGTCCGAAAGAAGTATATCTCCGTGAACTTGTTCGCCTGCTGCGTTTGTTATGAAAGAAGAGTAATCTCCATCGGGAATAAAGCATATATCCTGACTGTCGGGCTTAGCGGCATTGACAAGATCGTTTTCAAGCGCTATCGAGCGTATTGTGTCCTTGTCCATGTCAGCTACGGGAAACAGAGTATGAGCAAGCTGATCCTGTGTCATTCCGTAAAGCACATAACTTTGGTCTTTAGCGCGGTAAGGTGAGCGAAGAAGCTCATATCTGCCTGTATTTTCGTTGAATCTTCTTCTTACATAGTGTCCTGTTGCAATATACTCATATCCGAGCAGTCGCGCACGTTCGAGAAAACTGCCGAATTTAAGGTGCTTGTTGCATTCGATACATGGATTTGGCGTGCCGCCGTTCAGATATGTATCTACAAAATTGTCTATTACCCATTCCTTGAACTGTGTTGCAAAGTTGAATACATGGAAATCTATTCCCAGCTTATATGCTACAAATCTTGCGTCCTCAACATCATTAAGAGAACAGCAGGTCTTTGAACGTGCTATACCTATATCTTCGTTTGAATAAAGATGCATTGTTGCACCTGCACATTCGTATCCTTTGTCAAGAAGCAGTTTTACTGCTACCGAACTGTCGACTCCGCCGCTCATTGCAACGAGTACTTTTTTATTTTCGTTCATTCATACACTTCCTGTGGTTTTATATGCCGAGCATCTCAGCAGCTTTCTGCCAGGTTGCTTCATCATCAAAAGGCGCTCCGCTTTCTTTTATCAGCTTCTGTACGAGCATAACACATTTATAGTTATAGTCTATTCCTGTTTTCAGCAAGGCAATGCTCGCGCGGGACCAGACGTTTGCTTTTTCAAGCATACCGCTTGTCTTGAATTCTTTTATCACTCTGTCGACATCATATGGGACTGACATATGTTCGGCCTGCCATTTTTCACCCTCTGATGATATTATGAGCATTGATGCCTCTCCCGGTCTGCCTGTACTGTTCATGCCCGCTGAGCCTGCATTAATGATCCTTTTATGCTTGGTCTTGTAGATATATGGCACATGATAATGTCCGCATATCATAAGTTCGGTTGCCTGTTGTTCCATGATTTCGTCTATAAGCGGTGACTGGTGATCAAACAGCAGGCGGTTATCCTGCATTGAAGCATGGCATATCGAAAAAGGAGGCAGACCTGTTTCAAGGACTTCCATTCCGATAGGCATATCTTCAAAGAATCTAAGGTCACTTGAAGTCAATTCTTCAAATGTGTAAAGCAGTGACCCCGACTGAGAGCAATAGTGCCATCCGTCATCGCTGTATCTGTGAGCGAGCAGATAGTCTTCGCGGTTTCCCCTTATAAACCAGGTTTTGTACCAATCGGGGATGTTGCGCAGGATACGCATTGTCTTGCTCGGGTATGGACAGTCTGAAACATAGTCGCCGAGAAATGCTATGCCGTCAATATCGTTGTCTTCAATTAGTCTCATGCAGGCTTCGAGAGCGACATGGTTAGAGTGTATATCCCCAAGTACAGCTATCCTCATGAAAAATCTCCTTTAAAATATTATTATTTATAACATTATACCCCAGAGAATTGCTTTTGTCAATAGAATAGTGTGAACCATGCGTGAATTAGGAAAACTTAAATATCAAAAGCGTAAAATGTTCCATATTAAAACAAATTTGTTCATGAAAACATTTGATTTTAAGGATATAATGAATATAGAAAAATGCGTAATAATGTACTTTGGTATATTACGGAGGGGTAAAATGGGGAACAGTATATTATACCTGAACGAGAAGAAAGCGGATACTCTTATTGCGCCGTTTATATACATATATGGTGTGAGGGTTCTTGATCAGCAGCTTGAAGTGCTTGCTTTTTCAGACAGCAAACAGGTAGAATTGTCTGTTAACGGTCAGCTTCGCTCTCGTCAGAAAAATGAAAACGGTGAATTTGATTTTGTGTTTGATATGCCTGTAGGTGAAACTGTTATTCGTACAAATGCAACGGGTCTGCCGGACAAATTTGATGAGATATGTATAGCATTATGATATTAAGGCTCACATTTTTTGTGAGTCTTTTTTTATCGGAAAAACATCCCGGCAAATACGGATGCCATAATGAATCCGGTGATATCAGCCGCAAATGAGGATATAAAAACCTCATTATGCGGCTTTTTCTTTACCGCAGAATAGCAGACTGATATCATGTAGAGGGTGGTTTCGGTCGAGCCCATCATTATGCAGGCAGTGTGTGCCGCAAAGCTGTCAGGCTGAACGTCGGTAAGTATCCTGTCAAGTACTGCCAGAGAACCGCTTCCGGATATCGGTCGTATGATCATCAGCGGAGTACACTCGGGAGGGAATCCGGCTTTTTGTGCAAGAGGTGTCACAAGTTCGGTGAGTTTGTCCGAAAGACCCGAGGCCGAAAACATACCTATAGCTGTTATCAGAAGTATAAGTATGGGGAAAAGTTCAAACGAAGCAATAAGACTTTCGCGCGCACCTTCGCAAAAGGCGGACGTAATATCAGCTTTTTTTATAAGCGCTGCTGCAAATACTGCTGCAATAAAAACCGGGACTGCAATGTTCATCATTATTCCTTTCTGTCGGGCGAAATGATCAATGCTGTAATAAGCCCCACAGCAAGGGCGCAGGCTGACGCTGCAAGAGTAGCAGGAAGGCAATCCCATGGGTCAGATGCACCGTGAGAACCTCTTATTGCAGCAATTGTCGTAGGTAAGAGTTGTATAGACGCGGTGTTCAGTAATAGAAAGAATGCATAGCTGCGCCGTGTCGTTCTTTTTTCTGCAGCAAGCATCTTCATGGCTTTTATGCTCAGTGGAAGAGCGGCATTTCCCAGCCCGAGCATATTTGCTGTGATATTCATTGCGATCGTGTTTTCAAGATTTGTATTGTGCAAATTGCCGAAAAGAATTTTCACAGGACGCTTAAATAAAAGTGTGACAGCGTGTGTGACAGAACCCGCCTCTGCGACTTTTAATATCCCTCCCCACAACGCCATTGCCGCAGACAGCGATAAATAAAGGTTAATTGCCTCTTTTGCACTGTCGGTTATTGCCGAAGTTAATAAAAGTGTGTCACCCGAGTGGACAGAATAAGCCACACTTGAAACTATGAGCAATGTGAGCAAAAAACTTAGCATTTTTCCACCTTCCTTTATGCATTTGAATGAAATAAGTGCTTTTGCACGATTTTTTTTGTAAATTTTCACTGTATACTATTGACAAATAACGACATAGTGCTGTATAATATCTTTGTTAGATGATAATTGATAAGTTAATATCAGTTGATAATTCAAAGAAAGGGGTCTTTTAGATGAAATCTACAGGTATAATCAGAAACGTTGATGACCTCGGAAGGATAGTTCTTCCAATAGAGATCAGACGAACATTTGACCTTGATACAAAGGATCAGGTAGAGATATACACTGATAATGATATGATTATCCTTAAAAAATTCCAGAGAAGCTGTATTTTCTGCAAAAGCTCGGAAGATATAAAGATCTATAAGGATAAAGCAGTATGCGCAAAATGCCTTGAGGAACTAACAGGCAAATAATAAAAAGAGAGAAGTCATATAAATGGCTTCTCTCTTTTTATATGCATATGAAGATCTTATTATGACGGAGGAAGTTTATCTATCCTGTCGTCATCCGGCGGCTCGGGATGAAGCATACCGTCGCTTCCTCTGACACATACGGTGTTGTATGGAAGTGTCAGCAGCGGGACTATATCCGGATCGATATTGCATACCGTGTTAAGGCTTGCGAGTTCGAGATTGTAGGGATTTGAGAAGAATTCGGCATCCTCTGCTCCTGACATGAACAGCCATCCGCTGTCACTGTGCATACCTGCAGGTTCTTCATTAAAAAGGAATCTGCGCATATATCCTACTTTCATTCCGTCGTCCAGTATCTTTTTGCTTGCAGCGCAGAATTCACCTATACCAAGATTTGATGTATAATCGGTTTCCTCAGCAAGAAGAGTTCTGCGGTCGGTTTTTTCGTCGGCACAGAAGTTTTCACGGTCGAGCTGAAGGACAGGTGATGTCAGAGATGACATCTTTTTCAGTAATGAACCAAGTCCGTATTTCAGCTTGTGTTCCATTTCTTCCTTATAGAGAGGAAATAACTGATAAAAGCTGACAGAGGTCTCATCAATAAATTTACACAGTGATGAACCTTTTTCAAAACCCTGTGTTTCGATCAGGATAGCCGAGCATAGCTTTGTTTCGGGACAAAGTGTTTTTCCGCCCGAAAACATATGACCATAAGCGCACCAGGAACGCCGTTCAGCCGGAAGTACTGCTACCGAACGCATAAAAGATATTACCCATGAAGATTGCTCAGGGGTCCATTCGGGTGGCAGCAGCATAACGAGTTCACATCTTTCTGATACCATGCCTTCGAGCTCATCGGGTATCTCCATTTTATATCCGCCCATACCCACAGTCACAAGTGTTCTGAAATTCCTGACTGCATCAGGTTCTATAACAACAATATCCGGTGTTACGCCCAGAGGGTCATTTGAGGGGACCATTGCGGTTATTCGGCCGTAATAATGCTCTATATGTCTGAGTACCGTCTCATGCTGTGAGTCGGTATATTTTATGTCCATTTTTTTGTACTCATCCATGCATATCTCAAGAAGTTCCTTTGCCTCTTCGGCTTCGGCAAATTCTGTTCCTTCTTCTGCAAGTTCGATGGCTGTTTCAAGCTTTCTTACCGCTTCAATGGTCCTGTTTCTCATGAAATAGCTTCTTGCTATCTGATAGTTCCATGACGGAAGTTTTTCACCGTTCGGCAAAGACAAAAGAAGTGCCTCTGCTGCTTCCGTAAGGTCATCGCTCATTTCACTTTCGGTAAGGTCAAGCAGCGTTCTTGCAGCAATTATCCCAAGTTCGGGGTCGGTCCTTATATCATCACAGTTCTGCATAAGGTCAACAATATCCTCATGCTTTCCCTGTTTATGAAGCTCATTGATCTGTTCTAAAAGATCT
>CADBTD010000347.1 GCA_902797535.1 uncultured Ruminococcus sp.
GACGATGTTATTTCGGGAGAAAGCTACTATATCCGTGAGATACGGTATCTCAGGAGAATGGTGGAGCTTTGCGGAAAAGGGCGGCTTTTGTTTCTTGCAGTGGACGAGATACTCAAGGGCACTAACACAGCAGAGCGCATAGCGGCATCAAAGGCGATACTCGAATATCTGGGCAAAAGGCGCTGTATGCTGATGACGGCGACCCACGACCTTGAGCTTGCGGAGAGTTTTGCGGAAAGCTGTGACAACATACATTTTTCCGAGGACCTGACCGACGACGACGTAAAGTTCGACTACATACTCAGGCAGGGCATAAGCACCTCGACGAATGCCATAAAGCTGCTGGGCGTGACAGGATTCCCCGCAGATATAATCAGCCGTGCGGAGGAATACAAGTCATCGGCTCAATGATATATTACCGCTTTAAAAAAATAATATATCATTTGCCTATTGACAAATAAGAATCACTGTGATATAATATAGCTATCTTCAGGGCAGGGTGAGATTCCTGACCGGCAGTTATAGCCTGCGAGCCGCTTTTTTGGGGCGGTTGATCCGGTGTGATCCCGGAGCCGACGGTATAGTCCGGATGAGAGAAGATATATCGGCTGACGTTTTAATATGTTGGCATAATATCACGCATCATGAATATTTTCTGCCCCCGAAGTATATATCCGGGGGCATTTTTCATGCCCTGAAAAAGGAGTTGATGATATGCGTCACGAGGACTTTATGCAGGCGGCTGTCGAACTGGCGGAAAAGGGCATGGGATATGTTTCGCCAAACCCTATGGTGGGGGCGGTGATAGTGCGTGACGGCGAGATCATAGCATCGGGATACCACGAAAGGTACGGCGGGCTGCACGCCGAAAGGAATGCCTTTAAGCAGTGTGATGAAAAGGGCATAGACTGCAGGGGTGCGGATATGTATGTGACGCTCGAGCCATGCTGTCATCACGGCAAGCAGCCGCCCTGTACGGAGGCGGTGACTGCTCACGGGATAAGGCGTGTGTTTGTGGGGTCAAGCGACCCTAATCCGCTTGTTTCGGGGAGAGGGACGGAGTTTCTGAGAAGTAACGGCATCGAGGTGACAGAGGGTATACTGAAGGACAGGTGTGACAGGCTCAACGAGATATTCTTCAAGTACATAACGACGGGACTGCCATTTGTGACGGTGAAATACGCTATGACACTTGACGGAAAGACCGCCTGCTGCACGGGAGAATCAAAGTGGATAACGGGAGAAACGGCACGCAGGCACGTTCACCGTGAAAGGCAGAGGCACGCCGCAATAATGGTCGGGATAGGGACTGTGCTCGCAGACGACCCTATGCTCACCTGCCGCACCGAAAACGGGCGTGACCCGCTCAGGATAATATGCGACACGAAGCTGAGGATACCCGAAAGCAGCAATATCGTGCGCACAGCGGACAGAGTGCCCACTATGATAGTATGCGGGAATGACAGCAGTGAAAAGGCAGAGATGCTGAGAAAAGCAGGCTGCCGCATAGTGTGTCTGCCTGACGGGAATGGCGGCACCGACCTTGTGGGGCTGATGAGGATGCTCGGCAGGGAAAAGGTGGACAGCGTGCTTATCGAGGGCGGCGGGACCCTCGCCTGGTCGGCCCTTGAAAGCGGTATCGCCGACAAGGTCATGGCTTATACCGCACCAAAGATATTCGGCGGAAAGACTGCTTTCACTTCCGTCGGGGGCAAAGGCGCAGCAAAGCCGTCGGAGGCGTTTTTGCTTGAGGACACAGCCGTTACGATGCTTGACGGAGATATACTCATAGAGGGGCGGGTGAAAAAATGTTCACGGGACTGATAGAGGAAGTCGGCACGGTATGCGAGGTACACAGGGGCGGCAGTGAGTCGTTCATACGGATAGCGGCGGAAAAGGTGCTTGAGGGAACAAAGACGGGGGACAGCATCGCAGTAAACGGTGTATGCCTTACGGTCACAGAGCATGACGGTAAAATATTCCGTGCGGACGTGATGAATGAAACGCTGAGGCGCTCGGCGCTGGGGACGCTGAAAGCAGGCAGCAGAGTAGACCTGGAAAGGGCGATGCCCGCCGGCGGGCGTTTCGGGGGACATATAGTGTCGGGGCACATTGACGGCACAGGTGTGATATCCGCAGCAGAAAAAGACGGGATAGCCGTAAGGTACACGATATCTGCCGACAGTTCACTGCTTCGGTACATCGTGGAAAAGGGGTCGGTCACGATAGACGGCATAAGTCTGACAGTGGCGGCGGTAAGTGACAGCGGATTCACCGTGTCGGTGATACCGCACACGGCGGAAAACACGATACTGCCCTTGCTCGGGACAGGCGACAGGGTAAACATAGAAACGGACATAATAGCAAAGTACATAGAAAAGCTGCTGAGACCCTCTGCGCAGAAAAGCGGCGGAGTGACGATGGAGCAGCTTATGAGAAACGGATTTATCTGAGAAAGGCGGTCATGATGTTCAGATACGACACAATAGACGACGCACTTGATGCGCTGAGGCACGGTGACATAATAATCGTCACGGACGACGAGAGCCGTGAAAATGAGGGCGACATGATATGTGCCGCACAGTTTGCGACTGCCGAAAACGTAAACTTCATGGCGAGTCACGCAAAGGGGCTGATATGTATGCCCATGAGCGAGGAGATATGCGAAAGGCTTGACCTGCCGCAGATGTCGGAGGAAAACACCGACAATCACTCGACGGCATTCACGGTGTCGATAGACCATGTAAACACAACAACGGGGATATCTGCGCAGGAGAGGGGCTTTACTGCGAGGGCGGCGGCCTGCCCCGATTCAGAGCCTGAGGATTTCCGGCGTCCCGGGCATATGTTCCCTCTTACTGCGAGGAAGAACGGTGTACTAGAGCGTGAGGGTCACACCGAGGCTACGGTGGACCTTATGAGGCTGGCGGGACTGGAGGAGTGCGGACTTTGCTGTGAGATAATGCGTGACGACGGCACGATGATGCGCACCGAAGAGCTTCAGCAGAAGGCCGCAGAGTGGGACATGAGGTTCATAACCATATCACAGCTCAAAGAATACCGCAAGATACACGACAGGCTGACCGAGCGTGTGGCAGACACAAAGCTGCCAACAAAGTACGGAGAGTTCCGTGCGGTGGGATACATAAACATACTGAACGGCGAACACCATGTAGCGCTGGTCAAGGGGGACATCGGAAACGGCGAGGACATACTCTGCCGTGTACATTCGGAGTGTCTGACGGGAGATGCCTTCGGGTCGCTGAAATGCGACTGCGGGCAGCAGCTTGCCGCCGCAATGACTGCCATTGAAAAGGAAGGCAGAGGGATACTGCTTTATATGCGGCAGGAAGGACGAGGCATAGGGCTGATAAACAAGCTGAGAGCATATGAGCTTCAGGACGGGGGCATGGACACGCTGGATGCGAACACTGCTCTGGGATTTCCCGGGGATATGCGCGAATACTACATCGGGGCGCAGATACTGCGTGACCTGGGGTGCAAAACGCTGAGGCTGCTGACCAACAATCCCGACAAGGTCTACGGGCTGAGCGGTTTCGGGCTGGAGATAAAGGAGCGGATACCGATACAGGTATCGGCTACGGAATACGACAGGAAATATCTGAAAACCAAGCGTGACAGGATGGGTCATCTGCTTGACATATAAAGGAGAGATGATAATGAAGACATTTGAAGGAAAACTGACACCGAAAAATGTGCGCATAGGCATAGCTGTGGCAAGGTTCAACGAGTTTATCACATCAAAGCTGCTGGGCGGTGCGCAGGACACTCTGATACGTCATGGGGTATCCCCCGACATGATAGATGTGGCGTGGGTGCCCGGGGCATTTGAGATACCGCTCATCGCAAAGAAAATGGCGCAGTCGGGCAGGTATGATGCGGTGATATGTTTAGGTGCGGTGATAAGAGGCAGCACCACACACTATGACCTTGTCTGCAATGAGGCGGCAAAAGGCATAGCGCAGGTATCTCTTGACACGGGAGTGCCTGTGATGTTCGGAGTAATAACCACGGAGAACATTGAGCAGGCAATAGAGCGTGCAGGTTCTAAGGCCGGCAACAAGGGCAGCGAGTGTGCCGAGGGTGCTATAGAGATGATAGACCTTATACGGGAGATAGAGGGTAAATAACGCAAAAAAAGACGGGGCTAAAAAGCTCCGTCTTTTTTGGTGCCGCTGACCGGAATCGAACCGGTACGATGTTTCCACCGAGGGATTTTAAGTCCCTTGCGTCTGCCTGTTCCGCCACAGCGGCATAAATCAACTATAATATTTTATCAGACAGCGGGCGTTTTGTCAAGAGAATAAATATGAACTATCTGTTAAAACAGCTTATTCTGTTGATGTGCAGATCTGCGGCATATAGGACATAATCGGTATTTTGCCCGAAAAATTTATAAAAAAGGTCTTTTCAATCAAGCTGATTTATGTTATAATAGTAAAGTATGCAAAAGAAAAACTATCCCGCACAGGCGGAGGAAAGGAAATCTGATCGATATGAGTGATATCCTCGATCTCGGTATAGACGTAGGCTCGACCACCGTCAAGACCGTGATACTGAAAAACGACGAAATAATATACACAAAATATGAGCGCCATTTTTCAAAGGTCCGCGAGACCGTTGCCGAGCAGCTCGGCATTATCGCAGAGCAGTACCCCGGCGCACTTTTCCGCTCGGCTATAACAGGCTCGGCAGGTCTGGGCATTGCTCAGGCAAGCGGAGTTGAGTTCGTACAGGAGGTATATTCGGCATTCGTTGCAGTGAACAAGCGCTATCCGGAAACCGACGTTGTGGTAGAGCTGGGCGGCGAGGATGCAAAGATCATATTCCTCACAGGCGGCGTTGAGCAGCGCATGAACGGTTCATGTGCGGGCGGCACGGGCGCTTTTATAGACCAGATGGCGCAGCTTCTCGGTGTGTCGGCGGACACACTGGACGAGATGTCACTGCAGAGCACAAGGCTTTACCCGATAGCTTCACGCTGCGGCGTTTTCGCAAAGAGCGACATACAGCCGCTGCTCAATCAGGGCGCAAAGAAAGAGGACATCGCTGCGTCCATATTCCAGGCTGTGGTGGACCAGACCGTATCGGGACTGGCGCAGGGCAGGCGCATTGAGGGCAACGTGCTTTTCTTAGGCGGACCGCTTTCGTTCTTAAAGGGACTGCGTCATGCATTCACAGAGACACTGGGACTTGACGAGGAGCACGCAAACTTCCCCGAGCTGGCGCCCTGCTTTATGGCATACGGCTGTGCGCTTCAGGCAAAGGAGATAGCTCAGCCCGAGACCATAGAAGAAACTCTTGACAAGATAAAGAATGCAAAGACCAACGACAACATAGTCACGGGCAGACCGCTTTTCAGGGACAGGAAAGAGTACGAGCAGTTCATAGAGCGTCACAGGCAGTCTGACCTGAGATACGAGGACATAAAGACCTACAGCGGCGACGCATATCTCGGTATAGACGCAGGCTCTACAACGACAAAGCTGGTACTTATCACGCCCGAGGGAAAGCTGCTGTATCAGCACTACTGTTCAAGCAAGGGTCAGCCCCTTGACATAATAGCCTCAAAGCTGGAGGAGATATATCAGATAGCAGGTCCCGGGCTGAGGATAAAGGCATCGGCGGTAACGGGATACGGCGAGGAGCTTATAAAGTCGGGTCTGGGCGTGGATTTCGGCATAGTGGAAACTGTAGCTCACTACAAAGCGGCGGAATTCTTCTGTCCCGACGTTGATTTTATAATAGACATCGGCGGACAGGATATAAAGTGCTTCAAGATAAAGAACCATGCCATAGACAGCATAATGCTGAACGAGGCCTGTTCTTCGGGCTGCGGCTCGTTCATACAGACCTTTGCGCAGGCTATGGGATATGAGATAAACGACTTTGCGAACATAGGACTTTTTGCAAAGGCACCTGTTGAACTCGGTTCAAGATGTACGGTATTCATGAACAGCTCGGTAAAGCAGGCACAGAAGGACGGCGCTTCGGTAGAGGACATATCGGCAGGTCTTTCAAGCTCGATAATAAAGAATGCGGTATACAAGGTCATCCGTGCAAAGTCGATAGATGAGCTCGGAAAGAATATAGTCGTACAGGGCGGCACTTTTCTCAATGACGCTGTGCTGCGTTCATTTGAGCAGGAGCTTGGCAGGAACGTTATAAGACCTGCCATAGCGGGACTTATGGGTGCATTCGGATGTGCGCTTTTCGCTAAGGAGCGTACAGAGAGCAAGGCAGACTATAGATCGACAATACTGAGTCTTGAGCAGCTGCACGACTTTGCTTACCGTTCGATGTCGGCGCAGTGCGGAGGCTGTACGGCACACTGCAACCTGACTATAATCCGTTTCAATGACGGACGGCGTTTTGTATCAGGCAACCGCTGTGAAAAGGGTGCGGGCATAAAGCTGGAAAACAAGACCGAGAATATGTTCGAGTACAAGTACAAAAAGCTGCGTGCATTTGCGGACATAAAGCCTGTGGGCGCTCCCCGTGCGAAGGTGGGTCTGCCCATGACGCTCAGCTATTACGATATGCTGCCCTTCTTCCACACGCTGTTCACCGAACTGGGATTTGAGGTAGTGCTGTCGGACGATTCGACAAGGGACACCTATTACAAGGGTCAGCACACGATACCCTCGGACACGGTATGCTATCCCGCAAAGCTGGCGCACGGCCATGTCATAGACCTGCTGGAAAAGGGAGTGGACTTCATATTCTACCCCTGCATGAGCTATAATATAGACGAGGGACAGTCGGACAATCACTACAACTGCCCTGTAGTTGCATATTATCCCGAGCTTTTAAAGGCGAACATCCCCGAGCTGAACGACAGAAACTTCATAGCGCCGTATCTTGACATAAACTACAAGAAGAACACCGCAAAGAATCTGGCAAAGGCGCTGAAAGCATACAAGATATCAGAAAAGCAGATACTTACGGTGCTCAACCGTGCTTATTCGGAGCAGGTGCGCTACAAGAAGCAGAATGAGCAGAAAGCGCTCGAAATAATATCTGAGGCAAGAAGCAAGGGTCAGAACATTATAGTGCTGGCAGGCAGACCGTACCACATAGACCCCGAGATAAATCACGGCATACACAAGCTGATAACCTCGCTGGGATTTGCGGTGGTGACAGAGGACAGCGTTTCGGAGCTGGTGGACACCCCTGCACTTGACGTACTGAATCAGTGGACATACCATGCAAGGCTTTACCGTGCCGCAGAGTATGTCTGCCGCAACAGCGATATGCAGCTGGTACAGCTGGTATCATTCGGGTGCGGCATCGACGCTGTTACGACCGATGAGGTAAGAGCGATACTCGAAGAAAAGGGCAAGCTGTACACACAGCTGAAGATAGACGAGATAACCAATCTGGGTGCCGCAAAGATACGTCTGCGCTCGCTGGCGGCGGCACTTGAAGAAAAGGCACAGCACAGTGAACCGAGAAAGGAGACTGTAACTGCATGAGCAAAAAGCTTACTGCAAAGAACTATTCCGACCGTGTGAAGCGCACGACCTTCACCGAGGATATGAAAAAGGATTACACGATACTCGTGCCCGATATGCTGCCGATACACTTTCAGCTGATAATAAAGGCATACGAGCATTTCGGATATAAAATGGAGCTGCTTACCAACCGTGAGCGTGTGGTGATAGACGAGGGTCTGAAAAACACCCACAACGACACCTGCTACCCTGCACTGCTGGTAATAGGGCAGTTCATGGAGGCGCTGAAAAGCGGCAGATACGATGTGAACAAGGTTGCTCTGCTGATATCGCAGACAGGCGGCGGCTGCCGTGCGTCAAACTACATCTATCTGATAAGAAAGGCTATCGCCACGGAATTTCCGCAGGTGCCCGTGCTTTCGCTGAATTTCAGCGGACTGGAGCCGAACCCTGCATTCCCCATGACGGTGCCGATAATCATAAGGCTGATATACAGTGTGCTTTACGGCGATATGCTGATGCTTCTGTACAATCAGTGCAAGCCCTATGAACTTAACCGCAACAGCACCGACGAGCTGCTTGCACGGTGGGAGCACCGCTTGGGCAAGCTGATGGAGGACAAGACAAAGTTCATGCGGACAAAGCGCATATACCGTGCTATGCTCCGCGACTTTGCGGCGCTGCCCCGTTCAAAGGAGAAAAAGCCGAGAGTCGGCATAGTGGGTGAGATATATGTAAAATACTCGCCGCTTGCGAACAACGACCTGAACAGCTTTCTTATCTCGGAGGGGTGCGAGCCGAATGTGCCGGGGCTTCTTGACTTTGTGCTGTACTGCGCTTCGGACCTGATAAACGACGCAGGGCTTTACGACAAAAAGACCGCACGCACCTATGCGTATATAGTCGGCTATGATGTGCTTTACAAGTTCCAGAAGGAGCAGATAAAGGTCATAGAGGAGCACGGAGAATTCCAGCCGCCCCACGATTTCGAGCATCTCAGAGAGGCCGCCGACAAGTACATGAATCAGGGCGTAAAGATGGGCGAGGGCTGGCTCATCACCGCAGAAATGGCGGCTCTTGCAGAAACAGGCACAGAGAACATCATATGCACTCAGCCCTTCGGCTGTCTGCCAAATCACATTGTTGCAAAGGGCATGAGCCGAGTGATAAAAGAGGCGTATCCCAATGCGAACATAGTCGCAATAGACTATGACCCCGGCGCAACAAAGGTAAATCAGGAAAACCGCATAAAGCTGATGCTTGCAAATGCACGCAAGCCGAAATAAGAATATGCACACAATCCCCCGCAGATAAGACAGATACCTATATAGAAGTTTTGCCCCTGAGTGTTACAAAGCACTCAGGGGCATTGTGAATATTTATGTTGCTAAGCTAAA
>CADBTD010000348.1 GCA_902797535.1 uncultured Ruminococcus sp.
GCAAACTACAGTATGATGGTCTATCTTGACGGTGCGATGCAGATGGTCATAGGCGAAAACAGCACGGTCATCATGGAAGAAGCAGAAAGCCTTTTCGGAACGGCTGAGGAAACCACCGAGCAGGAAGTCATGGACAATACCGAAGAGATGGCATTTTTCGAGATGACGATAGAAGGCCCGGACGGTATGGAACTAAAGAAAAAGTTATGGATAGACCGTGACGGGAACGCTTACAGCTATGATGAAAGGTCGGACGGTACTGCAGAATGGAAAAAGTACACCCTTGACGCTTCAAGCAGCTGTGCAAGACTGTTCGGCCAGATAGACCTTCTTATCGCAGACAGCGGTATGTTCAAAGATCAGATAAGGTTGGGGTGGTGACAGAACACAGAAAAAGATAACAGATGTATCGTTTATGCAGAAGGAGACGCATATATGAAAAGCAAGATCTTCAGTGTATTGGGGATAATAGCTGCAGCACTTATCATTGCTGCGGCAGTGCTTAAGGTCATATATCCGATAAGATCATCGGATATCTGGTATAAAGGAAGCGAACTCAGCGAAAGCGCTGACAGTAAGGCAATACTGAGAACGCTTGAAAAACAGATAGACTCATTTGATTTTCTGAGTCATCAGACCAAAAGCGCATTTATGCAGGAACAATTAGACGAAAGCAGGGACAATGACATCTATGTTGAGTTTGAACCTGCGTTTATGTTCACGCTGCATATGGAAAGGGTAAATAAGATCAGACTGTTCTATGCGAACGAAGGGTATAACATAGTTATAAATGATCTCAGCTGCTTCAGGGCAGATGATGATACGGTACAGCAGATAAGAGAACTTCTCGAAGCTGCATGACCGATTTGTCCCTGATACGGGGCAAAGATGAAAACAGGCGAAAGTCTGAGGAAAAAGAATACTGGAGGAATAGAAGAAATGATACCCGAAAACAAATTTGACAGAGAAGAATTAGAAAAAGCCCTTGCACTGAAAAAGCAGGCAAGAGAAGCAAGAGGTGTTCAGCCCATAAAGGCAAAGGACGCTAAGGGTTATCTCATAGCTATGGGCGTTGAGATACTTTTCATGCTGATGATCGCCAAATTGAACTCAAATCTGCTTTTGCTTACCATAGGCGTATTTACATTGACTGTATGGGCATTTATGAAAAAAAACGGCGGTATCCGAAGAGATGCACCTTCAGCTGTCGTGCCATTATTCGGCATAACATTTATCGTTTATCCTGTCATTATACTGCTTGGTGACCTTGCAACAGGCGGATTAGACGATAAGGTAAAACAGATCATAGGATGTTTTACAGTGCTCATTATAAGTACGGGAAGTTACTTTATGATAAAGCGCAATGAGAATCAGCTCAAGTATGTCTGCTCCGCAGTAGTAAACGCTAAGTGCATAGCACTTGACAAGGATCTTTCGGGTCGGTCTAACAGACCGATATATGCACCTATGTGGGAGTTTGAACTTCACGGAAAGGTGTACCGCACCCTTGAGAATGTACACTCCACCAATCCAAAGGCTTCTGTGGGCGAGGTACAGGAGATATACGTTGACCCTAATGACCCCACCACAATGTACCGTCCTGCAGGCAGTATCCTGAAGAGCTCACGCGCTGTCTGCGGAATACTCTCCATTGCGAGCATTATAATTACTGTAATAGCCATCATCAGATAATATCATCTGCATCCCCCGGACGCAAAAGCGTTTCGGGGGATCTTTATGCATAATTGACATTGTGAGATTTTTGATGTATAATCAATACAGATTTCCTTTAGAGCACAGCTTTGGATCGTGTATACATTTCATGGAGGTAAGACAGGTGTATAAGATACTTATCGCAGATGATGAGCCCGATGTCGTCAGTCTTGTAAAGGACTACTTTGAGCTTAACGGATATCTTGTCATCACAGCAAAAAACGGCAGTGAGGCTGTTGAGCAGGCGTCTAAACAGCCTGACATAATACTGCTTGATATAAATATGCCCGAAGCAGACGGACTTGAGGTGTGCAGGCGGATCAGGGACTATGTTTCCTGCCCGATAGTATTTCTCACAGCAAGGATAGAGGACAGCGACAAGGTGTCGGGGTTTGCGGCAGGCGGCGACGACTATATCATCAAGCCCTTTTCCCTTGATGAGCTTGGCGCAAGAGTGGCTGCCCACATAAGGCGTGACAACAGGAGCTCATCAAAGCGTGATATACTTCTCTGCGGAAGTCTTTCTGTGGATTACGGCAACATGACAGTCACTTCCGGCGGAGAGGATATAAGCCTTGCAAAGAAGGAGTTTCAGATACTTGAACTGCTGTCACGAAATTCGGGTCAGGTCTATGACAAAGAGCGCATCTATGAAAAGGTGTGGGGCTATGATGCCGATGGCGACAGCTCTGTGGTCGCAGAGCATATAAGAAGACTGCGTGCAAAGCTGGCAAAGCACGGTGAGGAATCGCATATAGAAACTGTGTGGGGTATGGGCTA
>CADBTD010000349.1 GCA_902797535.1 uncultured Ruminococcus sp.
GTGATAATGCCCGCATGGATGGAATTTGTGTACAAGCATGACGTTATGCGCTTCTGCCAGATGGCGACCCGCGTTTTCGGTGTAAAAATGAACTTTGCCGACCCCGAGACTACCGCACTTGCCGGCATAAAGGCGTTCAGGACATTCCTGCACAGCATAGGAATGCCGATCAACTTTGCCGAGCTTGGCGCTAAGGAAGAGGATATACCCGCACTTGTTGAAAAGCTGGGTGTCGGTGACGGCGAAACAGGCGGTTTCGTACATCTTACATCTGATGATGTCGCTGAGATATACCGCATAGCCGCAAAGGCTTCACTGTAATGGCTTTCCCCGATTTTATGATGCGCCCCGACAACCGTATACCCGAAAGCCAGCAGAATACTCCCGATATCGAGGGGTACTATTATACTGCTGCTGACGGCAGTCAGATGGCTTTCTGGACATACAAGGCTGACAGGGTGTCGAAAGAACATACCCATGATTACGATGAGTATATGATAGTTGTCGAGAGCGAATACCTTGTTACCATAAACGGCGAGGAGCATCTTCTGCACGCAGGCGATGAACTTTTCATACCGAAGGGCAGCATACAGGGAGGAAAAGTCAGGGCAGGAACACGTTCGATACACGCTTTCGGCGGACAGCGTGTCAGACCTTAAAGAGGAGTGATACCCTATGAAGATCTTATTTGTCGGAGGAACAGGAACGATAAGCATGGCGATAACAAAACGCCTTGCGGCTGAAGGGCATGAGCTTTACCTTCTGAACAGGGGCAGCAGAAATGCCGAAGTTCCCGAAAACGTAAAATTCATAACCGTCGATATAAACGACGAAGAAAAGACCGCAAAGCTGCTTGAAGGCATGGAATTTGACTGTGTGGGCGAGTTCATAGGCTTTGTACCCGAACAGCTACAGCGCGATTTCAGGCTGTTTGCGGGAAAAACAAAGCAGTATATCTATATATCCTCTGCATCGGCGTACCGGAAGCCCCCGAAAGGCTATGTTATCACAGAGGACACACCGCTTGAAAATCCGTATTGGGAGTACTCGCGCAACAAGAAAGCCTGCGAGCAGTACCTCATGGAAAGATACCGCAGGGACGGCTTTCCTGTAACGATAGTGCGCCCAAGCCATACTTATGATGAAAGAAGCGTGCCTCTCGGGGTACACGGCAGCGGCGGAAGCTGGCAGGTGGTAAAGCGCATAATGGAAGGCAAGCCCGTTATAATTCACGGCGACGGTTCATCACTGTGGACCATAACCCACAACAGTGATTTTGCAAAGGCGTACACGGGGCTTATGGGAAATCCCGAAGCTATAGGTGAGACCTTCCACATAACCTCGGACGAAAGCGTAAGCTGGAACGAGATATACGGCTATATCGCAGAGGCTCTCGGCACAGAGCTGAAACCGTACTATATCTCGTCAAGATTTCTGGCGGATACCGGTGACTATGACTTTGAGGGCAGTCTTATAGGCGACAAGTCGAACTCGGTGGTTTTCGACAACTCAAAGGTGAAGGCGCTGGTGCCGGATTTCAAAGCTGAGATATCTGCCCGTGAAGGCATAAAAAATACAGTGCGCTATATACTTGAACACCCCGAATTCCAGAATGAAGACAAGGAATTTGATGAGTGGTGCGACAAGGTCATAGCGGTGCTTGAAAATGCGAAGAGCAGTATGAAATAATGCGTACAACTATATCTCCCGGTATAAAAAAGAGCCGTGCTCACAAAAATGGGCACGGTCCTTGCGTTAAAGAGGTCTGATATCATAGTTTCTGTCATGGATTTCCTTTTGGGCGGTCTCAAGCAGCGGACAAAGCATTTTCTTTATCTCAAGGCAGTCAACGAGAAGCGACTCGCCGTGGGGCTTTTTTATATACCCCGAAAGTATCAGCAGACGCAGACGGTATTCGGTGTCGGCGGTGTATTTAAGCGCATTCTGCAAAGCGGAAAGGGAATATTCGGGACTGATGCAGTATGCCGCTGTATTTACTTCCGAACCTACAGCTGTACCGCTTGCAAGAAGCTGTTCGGATATAGCACGCACCTGTGCATCGGCTGTAAGACTTCGGCAAAGGTCAACGATACGGGCAGCCAGTCTCAGTGACCTTCCGATAAGTTCATCATGATTCTTTTCCATGCATATATCCCTCCTGAAAAAATGTCTGTATATATAGAAATAAA
>CADBTD010000350.1 GCA_902797535.1 uncultured Ruminococcus sp.
ACCGAAGAAAACGAAAATTACACGGCGTTCTGCACGATAGGCGATCTTCCGGGAAAAAACACAAACAAGGCTGAGTTCGTACTCGGTGAAGATACCCGTGTGGATTTTGTGAATACGCTTGATCCGGTGATACCCACAGGCGCGGACGCAGGCGGCTGTGTTACAGCGGCGCTGATATTTGCTGCAGCATTAGTAGGTGCATATTTTATGCTGCGTCGAAAAGAACAGGACTCTGATTGACAGAGATTCTTTTTTGAGCATAACCATAATAATATGATAAAAAACCGCAATAATTGATATGATTTTTGGATAATATATCTAAAACCTGCTTGTAACAGCCGGAGCATCATGGTATAATGATCAGTGAGCTAACAATTTCAGAACAGGAGATGTATACCATGATAAGAATAACCGATACCGAAAACGGCAAAGTGCGTGGGATACCTGCCGCAGACCCGAGGATCACAGCATTCAAGGGCATACCCTTTGCTGCACCCCCTGTGGGCGAAAACCGCTGGAGAGCGCCTCAGCCCTGCAAAAACTGGGAGGGCGTTCGTGACTGCCTTGAGTTTGCACCGATATCTATGCAGGATACACCTGGCATAGGTGACGACATCTACTGCCGTGAATGGCACGTTGACCCCGAGATACCAATGAGCGAAGACTGCCTTTACCTTAATGTATGGACAAACGCAAAGTCGCGTGATGAAAAGCTGCCTGTACTTGTGTGGTTTTTCGGAGGCGGATTCCAGTGGGGCTATACCTCGGAAATGGAATTTGACGGCGAGCGCCTTGCACGCCGCGGCGTAGTGGTCGTTACTGTAAACTACCGCCTCGGTGCATTCGGTTTTCTTGCACATCCCGAACTTACCGCACAGCAGCCCGATGCTCCCTGCAATTTCGGCGCACTTGACCAGCAGGCGGGACTTCGCTGGGTAAAGAGAAATATCGCAAACTTCGGCGGAGACCCTGATAATATAACCATAGCAGGACAGTCAGCAGGCGGCGGAAGCGTTATCTCACAGATGGCCTGCCCTGCAAATAAGGGTGCGTTCCGTCGTGCGGCGGTATTCAGCGGAATGTTCAGGACCCCGTTCTATATCGACCCGTTCTTTATCCCGAGAAAGCTGCCCGAAGCTGAAAAACTCGGTGAGATACTGTTTGAACATTACGGTGTCAAGACCCTTGAGGAAGCGAGAAAGCTCGATGCAGACTTTGTAAGAGAAAAGTACTCAGAACTTCGCAACACAAAGGGCATAATGTTCGCTGTTGTAGAAGACGGATTGTTCAGTGTTAATGACCCTGTGGATGCTTTTGCAGACGGTTCAAGATACAGAGTGCCTGTGATGGCAGGAAATACAGGCGACGAGTTCATGGATCATCTTCATGCGGCAGATGACGAAGAACTTAAAAAGAAAGCCGTTGAGATATTCGGAGACAAGGCAGAAAAGTTTCTGTCATTTGCCGAGGCACATATAAAGACCGACAGCGGCTATTGTCCTGTAAATCCCTGCGAGTGCGGTGCTAAGACTGCCGCTCTTGCCGAGGGAAGGCTGCCCGACAGTCAGCCGACATACTATTACCGTTTCATCCCGGACATCCCGGGTGATGATGACCCCGGTACATTCCATTCGGTAGACCTGTGGTTCTTCTTTGAGACACTTGCAAAGTGCACCCGTCCCTATGAGGGCAGACATTATGACCTTGCCCGTCAGATGTGCGACTACTGGGTGAACTTCATAAAAACAGGCGACCCAAACGGATATGACATCAACGGAAACAAACTTCCCGAATGGAGGCCTTATACAGAAAAAGACCGTGCCGAGATGGAGTTTACTTCCGGCGGCGCAGTGCCTGCCGAGGAAAACAGTCCTTTCAAGGAATTCATTCTTGACAAGATAGCAGGAAAGCAGTGATGCAAAAAGCCGCAGACCATTTATAAAGTCTGCGGCTTTGATATTATTCTCTTGTGACTATATGCTTTATGCTGCCGTCCGAAAGGTCGGTGTCCTGAAGGAATGCGGGATATACGGTTATCCCGTCTTCTCTAAGAGGAGGAGTCCATTCAAGGTACTCGCCGTCGGGGCCGTCATTGGTCTTGTGGCCGTTTTCTACGGCAAGCAGCTGTTCGTCAGCCTTGATGACGAAGAACACAGATATCTCATGATAGCTTATGCCCTCGAAATTATCGAAGAAATTCTCGTGTATAACGGCAAGTTTCGGGTCTTTCACTGTTACGCCCGTTTCTTCCTTTACTTCGCGTATCACAGCCTGCTCGAAAGTCTCGCCTATCTTGACCCTGCCGCCTACCGAATAGTAGCATTCCTCAAGCGGCGACCGCGCCATAAGGTATTTTCCGTCGTGCTCGATAAGCGCGCCAACACGCATATTGAATTTGCTGTCACCCATCATTACCGAAATGTCCATAAATGTCTCCTTTCGTCTTTAGTTAAAATATGTGATGTACGTTTCCCGCATGAGGAACGGGAATATAATTATACATCTTTATTTTTCTGATGTCAAGGTTAAAAAAATATTTTTTTCATGCAACATTTTTGCAGGTCTATGTGTTTACATATCAGAAAGGCAGGTGAGGCGGCGATGACCGCACAGGAAAAGCGCGCGACCGAAGAAAACGGTATTGCCGCTGTATACGAAAGGCAGTACATGACAGTGTACAGAGTTTGTTTTTCGTTTCTCAGGAATGAAGCTGACGCTTCGGATATGATGCAGGAAACATTCATGAGATATATGACCTGCGATGAAGTGCCTGCACCCGGCAGGCATGAAACGGCATGGCTTGTTATGACCGCAGGAAACCTTTGCAGGAATTTTCTTCGTGACCACAGAAACAGGATATCACCCGACGAGCTTGATATATCCTCGTTGGCTGATGTAAGCGGAGGTGAAGATGCCGAGGTGCTCGCGGCGGTAATGAGTTTGCCGGAAAAGTACAAAACAGCAGTGTATCTTTACTACTATGAGGGTATGGATACGCAGACTATCTCGGAGTACACGGGCGAGCGTCACAGTACGGTGCGAAGCCGCCTGAAGCGTGCAAGGGATATTCTCAGAAAAATACTTGGAGGTGATCCGAATGGATAACAGAGAAAACAAGATAAAGAAAGCTTACGATTCTGTTCGGATATCGGAAGACAGCAGACAGAAGGTGCTTGATGCACTTCTGGCACAAGAAAGAAAGGAAACAGTGATAACTATGACACAGACAGGCAAGAACTTCAGAAAAAAGGCAGTAAAGCATTCGGCAAGTATGATAGCAGCTGTATTTGCGGCGGCAGTAATGACCGTTACGGCGGGAGCGTATGCTTATAGTCGGTTTTTCCACAAAGAGGGAGTGGCAGAATATGTAGGTAAAGAGACCGTTGAAATGATAGAAGAACAGGGAAACGCTCTCGGTCAGGTGGCAGAGAACGAGCATTTCAGGATGACTCTTGACACCATACTGTCAAACGGCAGTAATGCACGGTTATTTATGACCGTAGATGCCCTTGATGATGAGGCAAAGGAAATGCTCGGTAAAAAGTCGCCGAATGTAAGGCTGAGATATGCAGACAGCAATGAAACGCTGTATATTGAACAAATGGAACTGATAGACGAGCCTGCGGACGGCAGCTTTACATTCCAGATCATAGTATTTTCCGATAACACAGACTTTTCAAGAAAAATGATCCTGGACTTTATAGACCCGAATGCAGACTTTGCGTCACTTGGCACCGAGGAGATACCCGAGGAGTTTTTCAAGGGCTTTGAGGGGCTGTCGTTCGAGGCAGACCTTTCGCAGAATTATGAAGTAGCCGAGCTGCACAGTGAGGACGGCAGACTTGTAAGACTGTCCCGTGCGGGCGTTGAGGTGCTGCGTGAAGGTGCTATTACCGAACCCGACGGTGAAGGATACGATGAGGACGAAGCTCCCTGCGTATACCTTATAAGGAATGACGGTACCCGTGAAAAGGCAGAAATATTCTCCGAGTTCGTCAACTTTGATGATAACGGTCATACCGAATTATATCATGGAGATATCAAGGATATAAACGAATACAGCGGCGTTGAGGTCGACGGCGTGCTTTATACCAGATAAGAAAAAGACCGGCTGATAGAACAAAAGAGACAATAAAACAAAACAGCGCTGATGCACAAAAACGCATCGGCGCTGTTTTAATTCATTTCCGAGCCTTTTTCGATAAGGCGTGTGACAAGCTCGTACAGCACGGCATTTTCCGGGCGGGAAAGTGACGGGTCATCATCTATTATTCGCTTTGAGGTCTTCTGTGCTGTTTCAAGCAGCATTACATCTCTTGTAAGGTCAGCTATCTTGAATGCAGGCAGTCCGTGCTGGTGTGTGCCGAAGAAATCACCCGGACCCCGGAGCTTCAGGTCTTCCTCGGCTATTTTGAAGCCGTCGTTTGTTGAGCTTATGGTCTTCATACGCTTTATGCTGTCGGGCGAGGTGTTTTCGGTGACAAGCACGCAGTATGACTGTGCTCCGCCTCTGCCTACACGGCCTCTCAGCTGGTGAAGCTGTGAAAGGCCGAACCTGTCGGCGTTCTCTATGAGCATTATGGTGGCATTCGGAACATCTACACCTACCTCAATAACGGTGGTAGCTACAAGCAGCTGTATCTCGCCCGACTTGAAGCCGTCCATGACTTTTTCCTTGTCGGCGGCAGACATTCGTCCGTGAAGAAGCCCCAAGGTGTAGTCTGAAAACTCACCCGAGCGCAGTTCTTCAAAATATGAGGTGGCGTCCTTTATATCAAGTTCGCTCTCGTCAACGGCAGGGCATACGATATATCCCTGATGACCTTCATCGAGCTGCTTTTTCACAAAACCGTAAGCACGTTCACGCATACGTCCCGATACCGCGTAGGTCTCTATAGGCTTTCTTCCTCCGGGAAGTTCGTCTATTACCGATATATCAAGGTCACCGTAGAATATCAGCGCTAAAGTGCGGGGAATAGGCGTTGCACTCATTACTATGCGGTGAGGATTCCTGCCTTTTGCCGAAAGGGCTGCACGCTGTTCGACGCCGAATCTGTGCTGTTCGTCGGTGATGACAAGTGCGAGATTTGAAAAACCAGTGTTGTCAGAGAAAAGTGCATGAGTTCCTACTGCAACATCATACTCACCCTCCGCAAGTGCCTGCTGTACAGTGCGCTTTTTTTTCGGAGTAAGAGAACCTGTAAGCAGACATACTCTCATACCGAGGGGTTCAAGAAGTGTTCTGAAGGTGTTGTAATGCTGTGCGGCAAGTATCTCGGTAGGCGCCATAACGCAGGACTGATATCCGTTTTTCGCCGCAAACCATGCCGCACCGGCCGCGACCACTGTCTTTCCCGAACCGACATCACCCTGTATAAGGCGGTTCATACGCTCAGTTCCGCACATACCCATAACACAGTCGCCCAGAGCTTTTTTCTGTGCTCCTGTCAGGCTGAAAGGCAGTGCGGAGGTGAAATCCGTCATTTTTATGGGTGTCATTATATAATTAGAACGGCTGTTTTCATTCAGGCGGCGGTAAGCTACAGCAAGAGAGTGTATCAGCAGTTCATCAAAGATAAGTCTTCGGCGTGCTTCAAAGGCACTGAGCATATTTTTCGGAAAGTGTATGTTTTCCCATGCGGTGTACAGCGAGCAGAGGCTGAGACGGTCCCGCACATGAACGGGCATTATCTCGGTCACTTCTCCGCTGATAAGGTCAAGAGCACTTTTGACCGCCTTGCGTATGATGTTCTGTGAAAGTCCCTCGGTAAGAGGATATACCGGTATGATAAGGTCTGGTGAACCACCGTCAAATATCATCGGAGAGTTCATTTCTCTGCGCATGAAATTACCGGTCAGTCTGCCGTAAAGCACATAGCTTTCGCCCTCTTTCAGGTTTGCAAAGAGGTATTCCTGATTGTAAAGCGTTATGGTAAGGTCATCGGTATCGTCGGTAAACACTGCCTTGCATATGGTGAGACCTTTTCTTATGCGGGCAGGGGGGAGTTTTTTTACTATCCTTCCGCGCAGGGCTTTAGGTTCATCTGTTTCTGATGGCAGATCTTTCAGTTCGTCGGGAGATGTAAGGTCAACATAGTCACGGGGGCAGTACTGCAAAAGGTCATAAACGCTTGAAACGCCGACTTTTGCAAAAAGTTCGGCACGCTTCGGACCCACACCCTTGACATAAACTATGCTTCTTTCCAGTTTGTCGTTCAGTTCTGCCACCTCCCTTGTTCAGGATATATAGAATTATATCATACTTTTGTCAGAATTGCAACCCGCAGAAAACACTGATATAACGCACGAGAGCCGTATGTGAGAAAAACAGGTTGAAATTTTTTACAATATGGTGTATAATAAATAAGTATGCTGATACAAAGAGATTCCGGCAGTGTATGCCGGGTAATATATATGGACACAGGAAAGGTGTAATTATATGGATAAGGACAACAGCAGAGAAAAGCTCCCCGATTATTCGGTGGTAATGTCGGTTTATGCAGGGGAAGATCCCATGTTTTTCAGAGAAAGTCTTGAAAGCATGATGAGGCAGACGCTTCCGTGCCGTGAACTTATACTTGTCTGTGACGGAGCACTCACAGAAGAGCTTGACATGGTGATAAGCGATATATCTGCAAAATATCCCCGGAAGCTGAGGCTTGTCCGTGCCCGCAGGCAGATGGGAGTGGGCGCTTGTGCAAATGCCGCTCTCAGACGTGCGGGGACAGACATAATAGTCAAGATGGATTCGGACGATATAGCTATGCCCGACAGGTGTGAAAAGCAGGTGAGGTATCTGCATGAGCATCCTGCCGCAGATATGGTGGGCGCATATATAGAAGAATTTGATTCCGACAGCGGAGATATAATAGCCGAGAGAAGAACCCCTGTCACCGACAGCGAGATACGCAAATACGCCCGCCGCAGGAATCCCTTCAACAATCAGACGCTTTGCTACCGCAGGGCAGCTGCTGTCAGGGCAGGCGGATACACGACTGTACGCAGATGCGAGGACTATGAGTTTGTGGTTCGTATGCTGATGAACGGCTCGCATGGGGCGAACATTCCCGAGACTCTGGTGAGATACCGCGTGACGAAGAACAATCTGACCCGCAGGAGAAACGTGAACAATACCATATCCTTTATAGCGGTAAGGTGGCACATACACCGTGAGGGCTTCTCGTCGCTGCTTGACTTTCTGATACCTTGTGCAGCTCAGCTGCTTTTGTTTATGATGCCCGCAAAGCTGACGGGGCTTTTCTATAAAAAGCTGCTGAGATAAAATGGAGCACAAATGTGATACGGTATGCGTTTTAGCGGCAGCCGCAGGAGTGATCGTATATGTTACAGGAAAGAGAAGAGGAAAGAAAGCATGATAATCGACATACACACACACGCATTTGATTCAAAGGTGGCAGAAAGAGCCGTTTCGGGCATAGAGGAGGAAAGCGGTATAACGCCCTATACAAGAGGTACCCCCGAGCAGCTTATAAGACGCATGGACGAATGGGGCGTCGATATGGCTGCTGTACTGCCTATCGCAACAAAGCCTTCTCAGCAGAAGACGATAAACGACTGGGCGGCGGCACTTGCAGAGCGTGAACCGAGACTTATCATGTTCGGTACGGTGCATCCGGACGCCGAGGACTGCATAGAAGAAGTAGGCCGTATAAAGTCGCTGGGGCTCAAAGGCATCAAACTGCATCCCGATTATCAGAATTTCATGGCGGATGACCCGAAATTAGACTCACTTTACACTGCTATAGCAAAGTCGGGACTGCCAATGCTGATACACGCAGGATGGGACTGCCATTCACCCGAGCTTGTACACTGTCCTCCCGTGAGAGCGCTGAGAATGATAGAGCGTCACCGTGATCTGAAAGTGATACTTGCACATCTCGGCGGAAATGACCGGTGGGAACAGGTGCTTGAACTTATTGCGGGTCATGACGGTGAGGTGTATCTTGATACAGCTTTTACAGCAAAATGCCCCGATAAGCTCATGGCAGAGATAATCCGGACACACGGTTCTGACAGAGTGATGCTCGGCAGCGACTGCCCCTGGGAAAGCACTCAGAAAATAATAGAAAAAATAATGCGTCTGCCTTTAAGCACCCGTGAAAGGGAAGAGATACTCGGCGCAAACGCACAGAGATTATTTGGTCTGTAATATAAAAACCGCACACGGACAAAAGTGACCGCGTGCGGTTTACCATGTGAAGTAAAGTGCCTGTGACTATCAGTCTTCGAACATTTCGTTTTTGACTGCATCACAGATCTCGCTATGTACTGGCCTATGTGCAGATCCTTTGATTGTGAGTCCGGTGTTTTTTTAAAGACAATATCAACTATTTTATATGTTAAAATCGGGTGCAAATGTGCAAAACGAGCAAAATTACGATTTTTCTTGACAAAAAAAACAGGTTATGTTATAATAGTATGTGCTGATTTATTGCATAGTCAAGAGAATAATATACTATAATAACAATAAGGAATTAGGATTCGGAGGACATTTATGGAAAAAAAGGAAGTTGAGATCAACCTTAGCGACATATTTTTCCTGCTGTTAAGCAAACTGCCGTTCATACTGCTGCTTGCGGTACTCGGCACTATCGGAGGTTTTGCAGTTGCAAAAGGACTTCTGCCTGTAAAGTACACCTCTTCTGTGTCTATATATGTCAACAACTACAGTGCCGCGACCGATATAACCGCTGAAGGTAAGATAAACGGTGCTGATATCCAGACTGCTAAGGCGCTTGCAAGCACCTATATCGTAATACTTCAGGATGATATAGTTTATGATGAGGTATCAAAGAGACTGCTCAAGGATTACGATACAGCAGATCTTTCAAAGATATTCAATGTTCAGTATGAAAATGGTGAACCGTATATCTCTGCAGGGCAGATAAGATCGCTGGTATCGATCAATTCCGTAAACGACACGGAAGTTATAAATATTTCCACCACATCTGAAAACCCGCATATCTCAGCTGATATATGCTTCTATATATCCGATATAGCTCCCGATCTTCTCACAAGGACCACAAAGGCAGGTTCGGTCGAGACAATAGGCAGTGCGAAGGTGCCTACCGCTCCCTCATCACCTAATGTAAAGAGAATAACCATACTCGGACTTCTGCTCGGCGGATTCCTGGGTGCGGCTATAGTAATAATCGGCGATATGTTCGATACCACTGTAAACAACGGCGAAGATCTCAAGAAAGCATTCCCCGATATTGCTGTTCTGGGTGAGATACCCGACCTTATGGATACCAAGGGAGGTGTAAGGTATGAGTACAAGTAAGAGAAGCAAGAGAAGCTCGGAAAAATACTTTACGCTTCTTGACAGAGAACTTTCTTTCCAGGCGACCGAGGCTTTCAAGACACTCCGTACAAATCTTATATTCAGCCTTGCGACCAAGGGTAAGAAGGCTTTTGCTGTTACCAGTTCTATACAGCATGAGGGTAAGTCTACTATGACGGCAAACCTTGCCATAACCTTTGCACAGATGCAGGCTAAGGTGCTTCTCATAGATGCTGACCTCAGAAAGCCTGTTCAGCAGAAGCTGTTCAAGCTGCAGAATAAAGAAGGCCTCAGCACTCTTCTTACAGGAATGAGCTCATTCAAGTCGGTAGTAAATGAGGATATAATCCCCGGACTTGATGTGGTCACCTGCGGTCCTATACCGCCTAACCCCTCTGAAATGCTGGGTTCTGACAATATGAAGAGACTTATTGATGAGCTTTCCTCATACTATGACTATATTATAATCGATACGCCCCCTGTAAACATAGTTACCGATGCCCTGACTCTTTCCGAGTCGATAGCGGGTGTGGTACTTGTTGCTATGTCGGGTGTCACCACCGAAGACAGCTACAGACAGGCTCTTGAAGCTATAAAGTACGCAAACAGCAGCGTTCTCGGTGCTGTTATTACCCGTGTGCCCGTTAATACAGGCAAGGGCAAGTACAAGAGCTACGGCGGAAGCTATGGCTACAGCTATTCTCAGAATGATGAATGATCAATAAAAGCGGCAGAGGGACTCTTCTGCCGTTTGTTGCGTATATGACTTGCCGGTCTATGTCCTCTGTTTCTCAGACGCAGGTCATTTGAATGACACGGGCATGATCTCCTGTTGAAATTCGGATTTTGATACTATTTAAAAAGAAATTTTCATTGTTTTGTCATTGATTATATGATAGAAATATTGTATAATATATGGAGCGCAGATAAAAATATATGCGTATACAAAAGAAATCGGAAAGACATTTATGATATTTCGGGAGGGAAATATGAAAAAAAGGCTATTAGAGGCGCTGACAGCAGGCGTAATGGCACTTTCGCTGGCGGGATGTACACTGCCCGGTGAACAGGCTGCGGATAATGACTTTTATAACGGCGACCTTGATTATAATGAGGCAGTAGACGTTTCAGACGCTCAGGCTGTTAACTATGCGTGGTCACTCAAGCCGACAGTTTCGGCAGAGAACATCATAGTATTTGACGGAAGTCAGGTAGAGGCTTCTCCTACTGACCCTAATTACAATCAGATGTACACAAGAGTCGCTGTTATTTGCAGAGGCGGTCAGTACGGCCTTATGGATTATAAAGGAAATCTTCTTGCACAGCCGGCATATAAATATTATATGCTTGACCCGTATGGTCAGGTGGTCCTTTACAATATAACCGACGAAAAGAACGACGTGCGTGAATTCCTGACCATGGATGTTGATGGTCATGTTACCACCGACTATGCAATGAAGAGCAGCACAAAAGTAAAGTATTACTATGATGTTGATAATAAGAAGACCTATGTGGCAAAAGAAGCCGAGGAATGGAAAGCCAGTGTGTATACCGACTCAAGGGCAGTCGTTGCTGAAAAAGCTGATGTTTCCGAAGAATTCGGCCGCATCGAGGTCATAGAATCGGAGAGCGCTGACAAGCTCTACGGACTTGTTTCGGGCAATAAGGTACTGCTTGACTTTGAGTATACAGGTTTCTATTCGCCTAACGGCAAGGGCGCTGCAGATACTTGCATAGCACTTGAAAAAGACGGCAAATGGGGCTATTTTGACAATAAGGGCGAACAGGTAATGGACTTCAAGTGTGACGAGATACTGAGTTCCTACAACGGTGAGATCTCAGACTCGGTCGAGTCGGGTCACCCCTATCTGTTCTCGGAAGATATAGTTCCCGTAAGCATAAACTTCTCGTTCGGGTACTACAATGAATCAGGCAAGTGCCTTGTAAGATCAAGTGAGTTCTCGCAGGCGCGTCCTGTTCATCACGGCAAGGCATGGGTATGCATGAACGGTATGTGGGGAGTTATACGTTTCGGCGAGGAAGACCCCGACGATGCATGGACTACCACTACAACTACCACCACGACCACAACATATCAGACCTGGTGGACTGCTGCAACTTCCTCTGAGGATGAAGAAGGCGGAGAAAGCGAATGGGTAGATCCCGATCAGACTTCAGGCGAGTGGGTAGACCCGGGATATCCCGATCCTTCCAC
>CADBTD010000351.1 GCA_902797535.1 uncultured Ruminococcus sp.
AGCTCCTTATCACCGAGGCAGCCGTGTTTTATGGTTTCCGCAAGGCCGCTTGCAAGCTCGCGCCTCGGCAGGGTCTTCCATGTGTCTATATCAAGGTAGACCTTTTTCGGCTGATTGAAAAGACCTATGAGATTTGTGGCAAGAGGTGTATCGACAGCGGTCTTGCCGCCTACGGACGCATCAGCCGCCGCAAGAAGTGTGGTGGCGAAATTCGCAAAGGGCACTCCCCTGCCGAAAGTGCCTGCCGCAAAGCCCGCAAGGTCGGTGACTACTCCGCCGCCTATAGCAAGCACTGCGCAGTCACGGCGGAAGCCTGCTTCAAGCATCGAGTCCTCGACGAATTCCTTCATCTGACGGGTCTTGCTTTTTTCTCCTGCGGGGATAACGAACATCTTAGCGTTGAAGCCTTTGTCGCAGAGCGCCCTGCATATAGGTGCGGCATAAAGCGGCTCGACGTTGGTGTCGGTGACTACCGCTATATTCTTTATGTTTCCGAACAGGCCGCCGCAGATATCGCTGACGCACTTTTCCGAAAGCTGATGTCCTATCTCGATATCATAGGAATCATCTACGACTCTTTTTAGCTCAACATTGAATCTCATAAAAATTTTCCTTTCGATCAGTCGGTAAGAAGCGTGGTCTCGCCTGTTTTGAGCAGCAGGCGGTATTTTTCCTTATCCTCGGGAGAAGTAAGGAAGAGTTTTCCGTGCATATTGCGGTCAAGGCTTCCCGACAGAGTAAATTCGTGCACCTGTTTTTTATCGGAGCAGGCAGGAATGGTGCATATCTCGCTGCCCGAGCTTTCATAAACGGGCACAGCGCCCATCATGCCTCTTAATGACAGCTGAGGAAGAGGCGACGGCACTGACATGGCTATGCGTATCTTCAGCTGTTTTCTGATAAGACCGCCGTATATGAATTCATAGGTCATATCGGTCTTTTTATGGTTGCGGTATTCGGTGCGGAAGACCGCTTTCTCTCCTGTGGAGTCCCTCACAAAGCCTGTGATGAAGTAGTCCTGTTCTTCGATATTGGGTATGATGATGCCCGACGAAGAGTAGCTCATGCGGCTGACAGAGGTCTTTGCTGTGCCCTCCTCGGTTATTGAGACAGGGTGACGGTCAAATCTCCAGCAGACGTAAAGAAGTTCATGCCCTTTCGGCCACTGTTCCAGCTCGATACAGAGATTTACGCCGTCGGTGCGCACAGAGCTTACAGAAAGCTGACGAAGATTCTCGGCGCGGGCACAGCCGCCTGTCACAGCGGAAGCACCGGAAACGGTGACGGCATAGACAAAGCAGCTCACACCCTCGGGAAGAACGAAAGAAAGGCTGTTTTCGCCCGAAGGAACCGAATCAAGGGGAGAAAATCCCATGGAGTCGGTCAGCTGTTTCAGTGAGGCGGAAGTACCCGAAGGCACGTTACCGTTATTCGACCTGTAAAGACGCACCTGAGGCAGGTATTCGGCGCCTTCGGTGACGGTAAGCTCATATTTTCCCCGTGAATTGCTGTCGGCTTTCAGGACAAAGCTGACGGGCATACCCTTTCTGACTGTTTCTCCCGAAACCGTGTAGGGTTTTGAGATAAAGCGTCTGCCCGATATAGCTATAGTGAAAAACACGTTGTAGTAATACTTGCAGCCGAGCATAAGTCCCGTATCCACAAATCCGCCCGCATCAGCATCCGTAAGGCGTATACCGTCGCCGTAGGATCTTGAAAAGGCGTTGCCGCAGCGGAAGACCTCGGCGGACATACTGCCCGCACTGACCTGCCATCTTGCCTGTATGGAGGATTCATCGCAGGTGACCTCGGGAAGTCTTCTTATCACGGGGAAGAACACCGCAGGTTCTTCGGAGATGCGCATAGCGGTCTTGTTTCTGCCGCGCATTGCAAAGACAGCATAGTAATAGGCGCTGCCCTCTTTGACACCGCTGTCGGAGAAGCCTTTTTCGGTGGTGCGCACCACAAGAGTGCCGTCGTCGGTGCTGACAGGTTTTCCGAACGGCTTTCGGCGCACCTCGTACTCTACAGTGCCTTCGGGGTCATCTGAACTCCAGCGAAGGTCGGTGCAGCACGAGTTGAGGTCGGCTGTCACGGTGAGTTCGGTTATCTCGGCGGGAGGGATACGGCTGAGCTCGGTATCTGCTCCCGGGTGGTCTGCCGCCGCCTGCCTTACCATAATAAGCAGACGCAGCCGCTTGTCACGGTCGGTCTCTTTTCTGAACTGCTCAAAGAGCGTCTGCGCTTCGTTCACAGCGGTTTTGATGCGCATTTCGACGGCGGGGTCGGTATAGCCGACGACAGAGCGCTGTATACGCTCATATTCCGCCTTAGCAGAGTAAAACTCAGAGCGTTCCATATGCTTTTCAAGTCTGCCTACCATCTGACCGACCATACTCTTTTTCTGTGTGAGTGCTTCCCTTACGGGTCTGACCTCGGGAAAGCCTTTCCACACACGCTCGACCTCGTTAAGGGTCATATCGGCAAAATCGAAGCTGAGAGTGTTGACATATCCCATAGCCTCAAAGCACATACGGGAAAGCCTTGGGTACTGTGAAAGATCAAAGCCGCAGCATTCGCTTTTTTCTGCCATATTGGCGACCTTGCCGCATTTCGGACATTCCACAAGGAACGTATGACGGCAGACAGGACAGCTCATAGGCATTTTTCCGTCCTGCTTTTCAAAGGAGTTTGAGCAGAACGGGCAGAGTACCTTATCTGCCCTTACGCCGCCCGAACTTATGACTATGCCCTTTTCATCGCAGAAATTGTGAAGGACAGAGGCGGCTTTCCCCGTGCTGTCGATTATCTCCGACAGCCTCTTTATGAACATCGTCTCGGTCTCGGCGTTGATTATGCGGCTGTCCTCGGGGGACTGGGAGAGGGCTCTCCACAGCTCGTCAAGGATAGCTTTCAGTCTGCCGAAGATAAGAGA